>JAVEDA010000026.1 GCA_030841195.1 Actinomycetota bacterium
TGCACCGGGCATGCTGGCCGCCCGGGTCTGCGCGTGAACGACGACGCGAGCCCAGGTCCGGCCGCGATCCCGGCTGGTCAGCACCGAGACCCGCGCCGGCAGGACGCCAACCCGCTTGACCAGGGTCACCACCAGGGTGCCGCGGTCGGTGACGTGGACCGGGCCGAGCAGCCAACCCACCGGGCCGTTGCGCAGGGGTCGGAGGGTCCGGGCGGCGGGATCGAGCACCCAGACGCGCGTGGTCTTGCGGCCGTAGCGCTGGACGATCGACTCGGGCACGGCGACGAGCACGGTGCCGGCCGTGAGCTCGACCGGGTCCGGTCTGTCGCGCAGGGCGACCGTGTGCCCGGCGGGGGGCACCAGCCGCGCCGGGGCACGGTCGTCGTCGCCGAGGTAAGCGAAGGCTCCGCCGGGCAACGGCTGGAGCCAATACACACTCGTGTCCCGGACCAGGTGGCCGGTGGCCGAGGCCCAGCCGTCGCGGGTGACGACGAGCGCGCTGTCGCAACCGGTCCCGTCCTGACGGCAGGTCCGGGTTACCGCGGCGGCGGTGCGTTTCCCGGCGTACTGCACCTCGCCGTAGAAGCCGCTGTCGTCGGCGAGGACCAGTCGAAGCCGAGCCGCGCCCGAGAGGACCGGCTGTGCCGGCGTCGCGCTGATGGGTGACGGCGTGGGGCTCGGGCTGGGGCTGCGGCTGGGAACGGCGGCCTGCGGGGCGGCGGGCTGGGCGCCGTGGCCGGGCAGCCCGACCGCGGCCGTCGCTGCCGCGACGACAAGGAGCAGCACCCCTGTCTGGATCAGCCGCCCGTGATGCCACTGACCGGCGCGTGGCTCCCGGCGCGAGTCACTCAGGGTGTCGTCGTGCGTCACGCGTCCTTGACGCCCGGGGGTGCCCGTCTGGTTGCGACGTCGTGCGGAAATCTTCAGGCCGGTTCAGGGAACGACCAGCTCACTGCTCCGGGTCGCGGGACCGGACGGCGATGAGGGCGACGTCGTCGTCGGGGATCAGTGGCCGCATCGTCGCCAGCAGCTCGTCGCACAGCTGGTCCAGCGGGTGGGTGGCGACCCGTCGCAACGCCGCACGGAGCCGGTCGAACCCCATGTCAATGTCTTCACCGCGACGCTCAACGAGCCCGTCGGTGTACATCAGCAAGGTCGCGCCGCGGGCGAGCAGCACCTCGGACTCAGCCCGGACCGTGCAGGGGTCCCAGCCCAACAGCAGGTCGGCGCGGGCGGCCGAGAGCATCGTGACCGAACCGTCGGCGGCGACGATCATCGGTGGCGGGTGCCCCGCATTGGACCAGCGGATCCGGGTTTCGCCGTCGCCGAGCCGTCGACCCTCGACCCGGGCCACGACAGAGGTGACGGTCGTGTCCGGGTGCAGCCGGGTGACTGCGTGGTCCAGCCGGGTCAGCACCTCGGCCGGCGAGTCACCGGTGGTGAACGCGATGCCGCGCATGAGGCCGCGGACCTGTCCCATCGCGGCGGCAGCCTGTGTGTCGTGACCGACGACGTCGCCGATGGCGAGCACGGTCCCGCCGTCCGGCGCGAGGAACGCGTCGTACCAGTCCCCACCAACGCGCGCAGCTTCGGCGGCGGGGACGTACCGCACCGCGATCTGCAAGCCGTCCGGGACCGGCGGCTCGGTCAGGAGGCTGCGCTGGAGGCCCTCGGCGAGATGGAGCTGCTGCCGGTAGAGGCGGGCGTTGTCCAGGCCCAGAGCGGCGCGGTCCGCGACCTGGCGGGCCGTGGCGACGTCGACCGCAGTCATCGACCCCCGCTCGGCGCTCGTGAACAGGCCCAGTGCGCCGAGCGTGCGGCCGCGTGCGACCAGAGGGAAGACGACGCCGTGCTCGGCTCCCAGCCGCGGGTTCAGGTTGCGGATCGGCCCGGGTGAGCTGTCTCGGGCGAGGGCAGCGCACATGTGCTCGGACAGCTCGTCGAGGGCGGCGAGCCGAGCCGGGTCGGCGTGCCACCGTCCGACCGCTCGCGGGCGGCCTCCGTCGTCCATCAGTGCCACGACCGCCCAGTCGGCCAACGCGGGGGCGACCAGCTCGGCCAGGCGCCCGACGGCGACGTCGGGGTCGAGCTCGGCGGCGAACCTGGCGCTGACCTCGCCGAGCAGGTCGATCCGGGCAGCCGTCCGCGCGGCATCCAGCCTGGCGCGGTTGGCGTCCTCGCGGGCCTGCCGTCGCGCCGTGACGTCGTGCAGGTAGACCGATAGCCCGTCCGGGCTCGGTAACGCTCGCACCTCGTACCAGCGGTCCAGCGGCTCGGGGTAGTGAGCCTCGAACTCGACCGGTTCCCCGGACGTGACGGCGGCCCGGAAGGCCGTCTCGAACGCGCCGTCCACGGCGGCCGGGAACAGGTCCCAGAACACGCCGCCAAGCAGCTCGTCCCGGCCGCGCTCTAGGAGCGTCTCAGCCCGCGCGTTCACGTAGTCGAACCGCCAGTCGCGGTCCAGGGAGTAGAAGCCGGCCGACATCGTCTCCAGGACCCGGGCGACCCGGGTTGCCGCGTCCCGCTGGTCGGTGGTGTCGTGTGCCGCCCCGAGGATCCGCACCGGATTGCCGCTCTCGTCACGCAGGGCCTTGCCGCGGACGACCACCCAGCGGGTCTCGCGGAGCGGGAGAACGATCCGGAACTCGGCGTCGAGATCTGCACCGCTGCGTGCTGCCTCGTGCAGGGCCGCATCGACGTGCGGTCGGTCGTCGGGGTGGACGCGCCCCAGCAATGCCTTGATCGTCTCGCCGAACACGGCCAGGTCGTGACCGAACATCTGGACGAGCCGCTCGTCCCAGCTCAGGTGCCCGCTGGTCAGGTCGAGGTCGAAGCTGCCGATCCCGGCCGCGTCCATGGCCAGTCCGAGCCGGGTCCGGACCGTGTCGAAGTCGGCCGCCAGCGTGGCCAGCTCGAGCTCGCCGATGGCCACGGCAGCGAGCTCGGCGAGCAGCGTGACGTCCCCGTCCGACCACTGACGTGGCTTGGGTCCGAAGACGCAGAGGGCACCGGTGGTCCTGCCGTCAGCGTCGACCAGCGGCACCCCGAGGTAGGAGCCGAGACTGCCGGACGTCACCGGCACCAGGGCTGCCACCCGCCGGTCGCGGGCCGCGTCGTCGACGATGAGCGGGCTCCCGGCGCGCGCGGTGAGAGCGCACAGCAGCTGCGGCAGGTCGACCCCGGGGTCGGTCGCCACCGTGTCGCTGGTGAAGACCGTCAGCAAGGTCACCTGTCCCGACGGCGACCCGAGGATCCGCGCCGCAAGCGCCGCCAGGCGGTCCAGCGCCGGGCTCCCGACCAGCTCGGGCGGACGACGGTCGGTCGCGGCAACGGGTCCCATCCCGGGCACGTCGCGGGTGTCGGTCAAGCCACGCGCTCCTTCAGGCAGTCGCCGACGGCAGGTCGACTGCGCAGGGAGCGGGTCCGGGACCCCTTCGCACACCCAGTGTGACGCATCACAGGGTCTACGTCAGCAGGACCCCCGGGCGCGACCGAGGACGTGCGCGGTGGGCGGGATGCCGCGCCTGCGGGCTGAACCCGAACCGGCGTACACGTCAAACCCGGCTGAGGTGAGCGCTCCTACCGCGTCTCTGTTCGGGTGGCAGCCGCCCGGCGAGCCGCGCCCAGATCGGCGCGACAAGGTCCTCGGCCACGGCGACGACGCGGTGGGCGGACCGGACGTGCTCGTAGAACCGGACCTGTCCGCCCGGCCGGAGCACGCGATGCACCTCGGCAAGAGTCGCAGCCGGATCCGGAAGGGTGCACATCACCAGGGACAGCACGACGGCGTCGCAGCTGGCGTCCTCGACCGGCAGCATGT
>JAVEDA010000037.1 GCA_030841195.1 Actinomycetota bacterium
GACGACCTGGAGTTCCACGTGGACGCCGGCGCCGGCAAGGTCGTCCGGCTCGGTCGGACCACGTTTTACGAGCGGGCCCGTCGCAAGCTGCAGGTCTCCGGCAGCGCCGAGGCGTTCTAGCGCTGCCGGTATCCGCGACCAGGGCCGAAGTGGACCGGTAGCCGTCATCTCGTGTGGGCCAGCAGCCGGTCCGCTCCGGAGAGGACCACTCACTCTGGCGCGCCAGTCGGTCCGCTTCAGGCCGGGCCGCGGTGGCGTGCCGCCCGAGGACCGCTGGTTGAGCGGAAGCAGAAGGGTCCTCCGGTTGTTGTGCATGGCATCACCGATAGTTCTGACCCCGAAGGGGGTGGACCCGCCATGCCCAGCACCACTACCGACATCGCCGCCTTCACCCGGACCGACATCACCGCCTCCGAGCCCGACCTGGACGCCGTCGGCACCCCCGCCGACCCGGTCCGCGGCTACCTGGACGCCATCGGGCGCACCCCGCTGCTCACCGCGGCGGAGGAGGTCGACCTGGCCAAGCGGATCGAGGCCGGCGTCTACGCCACCGAGCTGCTCCGCCGCGTCGAGACCGACCCGGCGTCCCTCGCCGGCCGCGACCGGGCCGAGCTGGCCGCCGTCGCCGCCGACGGAGCGGCCGCCAAGCTGCACATGATGAACGCCAACCTCCGGCTCGTCGTCTCCATCGCCAAGAAGCACACGCACCGCGGCATGGCGCTGCTGGACGTCGTGCAGGAGGGCAACCTCGGCCTGATCCGGGCGGTCGAGAAGTTCGACTACACCAAGGGCTTCAAGTTCTCGACCTACGCCACCTGGTGGATCCGGCAGGCGATCGGCCGCGGCATGGCCGAGCAGTCCCGGGTCGTCCGGCTGCCCGTGCACGTCCTGGACGAGCTGGCCAAGGTCACCCGCACCGAGCGCGAGCTGGTGCAGCGGCTGGGCCGGGACGTCACCGCCGAGGAGATCGCCGCCGTCACCGGGCAGAAGCCCGAGCGGGTCACCGACCTGCGTCGGGTCAGCCGGGACCCGGTCTCGCTGGACGCTCCGGTCGGAGACGACGGGGGCAGCGTGCTAGGCGATCTGGTCCTGGACGCCATCGCGCCCGCCGCCTCCGAGGTCGTGGAGCGCGAGGAGCTCTCCGGCGAGCTGGAGCGGGTGATCGACACCCTGCCCGAGCGGGAGGCGCTGATCGTCCGGATGCGGTTCGGCCTGTACGACGGTCGGCCGCACACGCTGGACGAGATCGGCCGGCACGTGGGCCTCACCCGCGAGCGGATCCGCCAGCTGGAGAAGTCCGCCCTGGCCCAGCTGCGGGAGCCGGAGGCACGGGCCCAGCTGCTGGACCTGGCCAGCTGAGCCCCTGACCCGCTGAGGCTGCGCTAACGCCCGCGTCGTCGCCCGATCTGCCGGGCGATGGCGCGGGCGTCGCGGTTGATCTGGAACAGCATCCCGGCCATCGTCGGCAGCATCCCGATGAAGTGCAGCCCCGGGGCACCGGGGTCGGTCCGTGCGCCGTGGACGCCCGGCGCGCCACCGGCGTCGAGCACCCCCAGGTGCCCGACCAGGTCCTCGAGGCCACGCCGGTAGCCGGTGGCGGCGACCACCACGTCGACCTCGAGCTCGCGACCGTCCGCCAGCACGACACCGTCCGCCGCCAAGGACGCCACCGCCGGCACGACCTGGACCCGACCGGCGTACAGCTGATCCACCAGACCGACGTCGATCAACGGCACGACGGCGTTCCGCAGGAACTGGGTCTTCAGACCCGTGGTCGGGCGGGGCAGGCCGAACGGCGCCAGGTCAGGTGCGGTCAGCCGGGCCAACCGGCGGCTCACCGGGTCGACCAGCCGGGCCGGCAGGTACTGGTTGGGGATGCCGAGGATCGTCGTCGGGATCGGGCCGGTCTGCCGCCGGATCACGTGCGGTGGGGTCCGGCAGGACAGCCAGACCTCGCCGGCACCCTGCTCGGCCAGGTCGGCCGCGATCTCGGCACCGGAGTTGCCCGTCCCGACGACCAGCACCCGCTTCCCCCGATAGGGCGCCGGCGATCGGTAGCTCGACGAGTGCAGCAGCTCGCCACGGAACTGCTCGGCGCCCGGCCAGTCCGGCACGACCGGCACTCGCTGGTAGCCGGTCGCGACGACGACGGTCCCGGCTCGGCGCGGCCCGGCATCGGTCGAGACCGTGTAGCCGTCTGGCGTCCGGTCCACCCGCTCGGCCACGACTCCGAGCTCAGGCTCGAGGCCGTGCCGGCGGGCGTAGCCGGCCAGGTAGGCCGCGTAGTCGTCCTTGGCCAGCCAGCGGCCGGCGGACCGCGGCGGGCGCAGCCCCGGCAGCCCGGACTGGATCCGCGGCGTGTGCAGGTGCAGGCGGTCGTAGCGCTGCCGCCACGAGTCGCCGACCGCGGCGCCGGCGTCCAGCACGGCCGTCGGCACTCGGCGGGTGACCAGGCACCCGGCCACCGCGAGCCCGGCCGGCCCGGCCCCCAGCACCAGCACGTCATCGTCGCTCACCGGGGCAGCCTCCCACGACGTTCGGGGTGGTGCCGATGCACCAGATCCGTCTGCCACCGGACGCGAGCGCCCGTTTGGCTCAACCGGCGCGGCCTTCCCACCGATGGTCCTTCAAGGACAGAGGAGGCAGGTCGGTGAGCGAGCCCGCGAGCAGCGGAGCAGCACCAGCCCTGGGCGAAGGAGTCGCTTGGGGCTTCTGCGCGCTCGGCGGCGCCATGGTGGTGGCCCTCGTCGCGCTCCGCTCCGGGGACCTGGCCGCCGCACCCGTCGCCGTGATGGGCGCCGGCGCGGCCATCGCCGCCGCCGTCGGCCGAAGGCGGAACCGGCCCCAGGTGTCCTACCCGTGGCTGCTCTTCTCCCTCGCCTGCGTCGGCTTCATCGCCGGGGCCGTGCTCCGGCAGGTCCTGGCCGGGACTCAGTTCGCCCCGGTCGCGGACGTCGCCACCCTGGCGGGCTACTTCGCGACGACGGCCGGCTTCGTCGGACTCTTGCGCTGCCGTCAGTCCAGCGACCGGCGGCTGCACAGCGTCGTCGACGGCAGCATCGTCCTGGTCGCCATCAGTGCCCTGGCCCTGGTCGCCTTCACCCTTCCGACCGCCCGCAACGCGGGCTTCTCCGAGTTCGCGGTCGTGCAGGGCGCCTACCCGGTGATCGACGCGGTGATGGTCTTCGTCGCGATCCTGCTGTCCTGGACCTCGGCCCGCCGGGTCACGTCCTTCTGGCTGCTCGCCGTCTCGGTGGTGTTCATGCTGATCGGGGACATCGGCTACGCCGCGATCGGCACCCAGGGCGAGACGGTCGGGTCGCCGTTGCTCGACCTGCCGTTCGTGATCGCCTTCTCCTTGTTCGGGGCGGCCGCGCTGCACCCGTCGATGCGCATCCTGTCCGCTGTCCAGCAGCGACCGGTGCAGGCGTGGTCCCGTGGCCGGGTCGGCCTGCTCGTGCCGATGCTGCTGGTCCCGCCGGCCGTGCTCGTCTGGAACGACGACTCGCCCTCCACCTGGATCGGCGCGGCCGCGGGTGGGCTGCTGGCACTGCTCGTGCTCTCCCGGGCCGTGACCGCGGTCCAGGCCCATGCGAAGGCGCAGGAGGGTCTGGCCTACCAGGCAACCCACGACGCGCTGACCCGCCTGGCCAACCGGGCCCGGCTGGTCCAGGTGGTCGACGAGCTGCTGCTGCGGGCCGACCGCGCGGGTGACCGGGTCGACGTGCTGTTCCTGGACATCGACTCGTTCAAGCTGGTCAACGACACCTGGGGTCACCAGGTCGGTGACCGGGTGCTGCGGCTCGCCGCCGAGCGCCTGCTGACCGTGACCGACGCGACCGACGTGGTGGCCCGGATCGGCGGCGACGAGTTCGTGCTCGCGCGCTACGTGGGGCCGCACACCCCCGGCGGCGACGAGCTTGCGGCCGCCGTGGTCGAGGCGTTCCGCCAGCCGCTGCCGGGTGAGGACGCACTCGTGACGACCGTGTCGATCGGCCTCGCCGGCTCCGGTGCGAGCGGCGGCGCCGCCGGCCCGGACAGCGCCGAGAGCCTCCTGCGCGATGCCGACACGGCGATGTACCGGGCCAAGGCCGCGGGCCGCAGCCGGTGCATGGTGTTCGACCCGTCGATGCACGACTCCGTCCGGCAGCGGGTCGAGACCGAGCTGGCCCTGCGCTACGCCCTGGCCCGCGACGAGCTCCTGCTGCACTACCAACCCATCGTCTCGGTGCAGACCGGCGTGGTCGTCGGCGCTGAGGCGCTGCTGCGCTGGGCGCACCCGAGCCTGGGTCTGGTCTCCCCGCTGGACTTCATCCCGATCGCCGAGGAGACCGGGCTGATCGTCGAGATCGGCGAATGGGTGGTCTCCGAGGCGGTCCGCCAGGCCGCGCGCTGGCGGGACCAGCGGGCCGGCAGCGGCATGCCCGACCTTTGGGTCGCGGTCAACGTCTCGGCCCGCCAGCTGCGCGACCCCTCGCTGGTCGACCACGTCGAGGCCGAGCTGCAGCGCCTGGACCTACCCGCGAGCCTCCTGGTCCTGGAGATCACCGAGTCGGCAATGATGTCCGACGAGGACGTGGCCGCGACCCTGCTGCACCGGCTGCGCGACCTCGGGCTGACCCTCGCGGTCGACGACTTCGGCACCGGCTACTCGTCACTGGGCCACCTGCGCCGCTTCCCCGTGTCCAAGGTGAAGATCGACCGCGCGTTCGTCGCCGGCATCGAGCACGACGCGGATGACGCCGAGATCGTCCGGGCGGTCGTTGCGATGTCGCTGGCCATGCGCCTGGACGTCGTGGCCGAGGGCATCGAGACCGAGGGTCAGCGGGTGCTGCTCCAGCAGCTCGGGGTCCAGCTCGGCCAGGGCTGGCACTTCGGCCGCCCGATGCCGGCCGAGGACTGCACCTTCGTGCTGCCTCAGCCCGCCCGCGCGAAGTCGTAGCCCACGTAGGTCTGCGCGTCGATGTCGGCCATCTCGACGTGCGACGCCCAGGTCGACGCGAGCCAGCGGATCGCCCGGGGCAGGTGCAGCTTGTCCTTGTTGTAGGTGCAGACGTCGATGACTGCCAGACCTTCGCGCCGCGCGACCGGCTCGGTCATGGCCCGCACCAGGTCGCCGAACACCCCGGTGCCGTGGCTATCCGGATGCACGCCGAGGAAGCCGATGTAGAAGACCAGGCCCGCCGCATAGCGCTCCGGCCACCGCCGCTCGAAGTACTCCGGGGACACCAGCGGCATCGATCGCAGGTGCGAGGTCATGGTGCTGATCCCCTGCAGCGCCCCGTCGTCACCCCAGACCAGGAACTTGTCGACGAGCTGGTCGGCCATCACGGCGTCGAACTCCGCGCCGTACATCACGTGCCGCTGGACCGCGAGGTAGCGCAGCTCGTCGAACGACTGCAGGTAGAGCTTCCACGCCTCCTCGCGCTGATCGCCGTCTACGACAGCCTGGATCTCCACCTGCGTCACGAACGCCCTTTCCCGGACCTCGACTGCGGCGGACGCTACGGAGCAGCCGGATCCGGGGTGGGCGACATTGCCTGCTGTTGGGACAAGATCACCCGTTAGGGCTATCAAGTCTGGTTCCCATGTCATCCGCCGGCGGGTCCACGAGCGTGATCCGGACCGCGCGGAACCTGGCCGGTGCCGAGTCCAGCACCGCCCTGCGCGGATCGGGTACGTCGAGCAGGGGCGGGACGACCAGCGGCCGGAGCGGGGCCAGCCTGGCGTCGGCAAGGACCGTGTCGACCGACCGCCGGTCGCCGCCGACGACCACCGCATCCAGCGTGGCCACCGCCGGCACCAGCAGGGTGGCCGCGAGATCGGCCGCCGCCGCCAGCGCCACCCGCACCTGGCCCTCCCGGCGCCGGGCGAAGCGCTGCTGCGACCAGCCACCCGCCGCGCTGCGGCCGTGCACCTGCCGCGACCCGACCTTGGAGACCTCCAGCCGGTCACCGTCGAACACACCCACCGCGTGCCCGCCCAGCCGCACCAGCAGCACCCCGACCCGGCGCGGCCGCAGCACGTGCGCCGCGATCCCCCGGTCCGGGCTCGCCGGGTCGACGGTCAGCGGTGGGAACGGCACCTGGAGGCGGGCCACCGCACCGTCAGCGGCGGTCACGACCACCTCGTCCGGAGTGGCCACCGTCGTGACCTCCCCGTGCCGGTCGGCGAACCGGGTCAGCCAGCCGGGCACCCGCTCGGGGGCGACCTCGACCCGCCGGCCGCCGACCACCTCGCGCGCTGCCACGCCCCCATGCTCCCCTAGCCTGCGATCGAGTCCGGGGAGGACGGCCATGACCGACGAGGTGACCCAGCTGCGGCTGGTGGTGACGGTGCCCGACTTCGACGCCGCGCTGGCCTTCTACCGGGACGAGCTCGGCCTGCCCGAGGAGGCGGCCTTCAATGGCGACGGCACCCGGGTGTCGATCCTCAGCGCGGGCCGAGCCACCCTCGAGCTGGCCGACGATGGGCACGCGGCGTACGTGGATGAGGTCGAGGTGGGACGCCGGGTGGCCGGCCCGGTCCGGGTCGCGTTCGAGGTGGCTGACTCGGGCGCCGTGACCGAGCGGCTGGCCCGCGCCGGCGCCACCGTGGTGGCACCGCCGACCCTCACGCCGTGGCAGTCGCTGAACTCCCGGCTGGACGGGCCGGGCGGCCTGCACCTCACGGTCTTCGCCGACGTCCGGGACCAGCCGGCCGGCCGCACCGAGGCCGAGCTGATGGTCGGCCGGGTCGGGGCCAGGGAGCTCCTCGCCGGGCCGGTGCTGCTGGTCGAGGCCGACCCGACCTGGCCCTCGACCGCCGCCCGGCTGCTGGCCGACGTCCGCGCGGCGCTGGGCGACCGGGCGCTGCTGGTCGAGCACGCGGGGTCGACCTCGGTGCCCGGGCTCGCGGCCAAACCGGTGATCGACCTGGTCCTCGCCGTCGCCGACCCGGCCGACGAGGAGTTGTACGTCGATGCACTGACCGACCAGGGCTACACGCTGCGGATCCGCGAGCCCGACTGGCACGAGCACCGGATGCTGCGGCTCGACGAGCCGCGGGTGAACCTGCACGTCTTCCCGCTCGGCTCGGTCGAGATCGACCGGATGCTCTTCTTCCGGGACCACCTGCGCGCCGACCCGGACGACCGGGCGCTGTACGAGCGCACCAAGCGGGGCCTGGCCCGGCGCTCCTGGGAGGTCGTGCAGCACTACGCCGACGCCAAGGGGCCGGTCGTCGAGGACATCGTGGCCCGCGCCGGCCGGCGTACGGCCGTGTCTGTGGTCGCGGTGCACGTCCTGCTCGACGAGGACGACGGACGGGCCGCTCCCCTCGCCCACTTGTTGGGGTTGCCGCTGCTCGACGCCCGCGATCTTCGTGCAGCCGGGGTGGACGCCGACACGGCGCCCGGCGCGCTCGCCGTCGTCGCGGCCGCCTGCCCGGCGTCGGTGCTGGTCGGCGACGTACCGACCGACGGCCTGGCCGGCAGGGTGGTGCGGGTGAGCGACCTCCCGCGGCTCGGGGTGGACGAGCTGGCGCGCGCGGTCCGCCAGCTGGCGCGCTAGCTGGCCGGGGCTGCGGTGCTGCCGGGGTCGCGGTGGATGGCGACCAGGACCGCCGGGGGAACCGCGACCAGGACGACCACCCAGGGCAGCGGCAGCCCCAGCGGCACCAGCGCGGCGATCGCCAGGGTCGCCACGATGGCCGCCGACACCGGCACCGCGCTGGCCCGGTAGCCCTCCGCGAGCGGGGCGTGCAGCAGCCAGACCGTCGCCAGGTACAGGGCGACGGGGACGACGACGGCCATCGCCACCAGCTGGTCGGACGCCTCGACGTGGTGACTGACCGCCTCGACGGTGACCTCGAGCCCCGCGCCCAGCGCCGCCAGCGAGGCGAAGACCGCGTAGTGGCCGTAGCCCCACACGAACCCCAGCTCCCGACGTCGGGCCAGGCCGTCGCCGGCCTCCTTGAGGAAGTACATCCACCACAGGGCGAACAGCAGACAAAGGCCGCCGCCGCCCACCAGCAGCAGGTCGAGGTCCCAGCCGGTGTCCTCGACCACCACCTGCAGCGCCACGTTGGTGGCCAGGACGCACTCGCCCAGCACGATGATCGTGAACAGCCCGTATCGCTCCGCAATGTGATGCGGGTGCCAGGCCGTCATCCGGGCGCGCTCGGCCCACACCGGCACGGCGAGCTCGGCGACGGCGAGCAGCCAGAACGCCGCCAGGGCGGCGTCGTGGGGCAGCAGCAGCCGCAGTACCCACCCGACCTGCACCACCGCGATGCCCAGCACGAACCGGTGCGCGGTCTGCCGGTGCTCCGGGTCGCTGCGGGCGGCCCGGGCCCACTGGGCCAGCATCGCGACCCGCATGATGACGTAGCCGATGGTGCCGGTGAGGAAGTCCTGGCTGCCGAACGCGTCGTGGATGCCGGCGGCGAAGACCAGGACGCCCGCCATCTGCACGAGGGTGAGCAGTCGGTAGGGCACGTCGTCGGTGTCGTAGGCCGAGGCGAACCAGGTGAAGTTCATCCAGGCCCACCAGATGGCGAAGAACACCATCACGTAGCCGAGCAGCGAGTCGCCGACCCGGCCGTGCGCGAGCCCCTGCGCCAGCTCGGCCGCGACCTGGGCGACCGCCACCACGAAGGTGAGGTCGAACAGCAGCTCCAGCGGGGTGGCGACCCGGTGCTCCTCGTCGACCGGTCGGCCGGTCATCGGCACCCGCCAGCGCAGGGAGGGGAGCTGCGGCGTACTGGCCATGGCACGGACGCTAGGACATGAGCCACCACTGGGTCAACGGCTGACCCTTGACTCAGCCCTATCAAGGCCATAGCCTTGCCGGATGTTCGTGCTCACCGTCGACCAGCAGCACTCCCGGCGTACCGCGGACCGGGTCGAGGCCCTGCTGCGGGACCTGGCCGACCGCCACGGAGACCTGGTACGCCCGTTCGAGCGCACCGCGGGCGACGAGGTGCAGGCCGTGGTCGAGCGCCCGGAAATCGTCGTGGACCTGACCTTGCTGCTGGTCCGGGAGCGGGCCTGGAGCGTCGGCATCGGGGTCGGCGCGGTCGACCTGCCGATGCCGGCCAGCACCCGGGCCGGCTCCGGTGCGGCCTTCGTGCACGCTCGGACGGCGGTGACCGCGGCCAAGACGCGCAGCACCGGGCTCGCAGTGGTCGGCCCGGACGATGTGTCGACCCGCCGGGCGCAGACCGGGCTGGACCTGGTGGCCGCGTTGCTGCAGCGCCGCACCGACCGTGGGGTCGAGGCCGCCGCCCTGGCCCGCCAGGGCCTCAGCCAGCTCGAGGTCGCCCGCCGCCTCGGCGTCACCAAGCAGGCCGTGTCGCAACGGCTGCAGGCCGCCGACTGGCACCTCGAGGCTCCCGGCCGCGAGCTGGCCGGCTACCTGCTGTCCGTGGCGGATGGCACAGTGTCCGGATCATGATCGTCTCCGCCCTCGTCCTGCTCCTGCTCGCCGCGGCCGCCCCCATGGCCGACCGACCGCTGCGTCGGATCGTCGCCGACCCGGTCCTCCCGGTCGCGGTCCTCGCCGCCGCCCTGCTGGCCGCCGCGGCTGCCCTGGCGGCGGCTGCCGACGACGTGTCGGGCTGGCAGCGGGCGGTCGCCGCCGTGCTGGGGGTGCTGGTAGCGGTGACGGCCGGCAGCCACGTGGTGCGGGCAGTGTTCCGGCTGACCCGCCGCGAGGTCCGGCCGGGCCGGCCGGGGGCGGTGCCCGCTGCTGCCGCGCCGCCGGGCGCGACGGCGCCGACCGGCGAGCTGCCGCTGGACCTGGAGTCGCCGGTCTCGGTGCTCCGTGGCGGCGCCTGGATCGGCTACCTCGAACGCGGCGCGGTGGCCGCCACCCTGCTCGCGTCCTTCCCCGAGGGGCTGGCGCTGGTGCTGGCGGTCAAGGGGGTCGGCCGCTACCCCGAGCTGCGGGACGCCGGCAGCGGCGGCCGGGCCGGCGCGGACGCACCCGAGGAGTTCATCATCGGCACCCTGGCCAGCCTGCTCTGGGCGGCCGCCGCCGCGGGTACTGCCGCGCTGCTGCGCTGACCGGGCCGCGACCGCCGACTACCGCCGACCGGCGCTACCTCTACGTACCTCTACCGTGTCGGCATGCGCATCCTGATGATCGGCGGCACCCGCTTCATCGGCCGGCACGTGGTGACCGCCGCGCTGGCCCGCGGCCACGACGTCACGCTGTTCCACCGCGGTCGCACCGGCCCGGACCTGTTCCCCGAGGTCGAGCACCGGCTCGGCGACCGCGACGGCGACCTGTCGACGCTGGCCGACGGTGAGTGGGACGCGACCGTCGACACCTGTGCCTACTTCCCGCGGCAGGTGCAGATCCTGGCCGACGCGCTCGGCGACCGCGGCGGCCACCATCTGCTGGTGTCCAGCGTCTCGGCGTACGCCGCGCCGGAGGGTCCTGGCCTGACCGAGGACTCGCCGCTCGCCGAGCTCGACGACCCGACCGTCGAGGTGGTCACCGACCAGACGTACGGCGGGTTGAAGGTGCTGTGCGAGCGCGCGGCGGTGGACCGGCACGGCCCGGACACCCTGCTGGTGCGACCGACGTACGTCGTGGGGCCGGACGACTACACCTGGCGGTTCCCGTGGTGGGTGGCCCGGCTGGCCCGCGGCGGCGAGGTCCTGGCCCCGGGGCCGGAGGACGCGCCGGCCCAGGTCATCGACGTCCGGGACATGGCCGCCTGGATGGTGGGGCTGCTCGAGCAGGACCTGTCCGGGGCGTTCCACGCGGTCAGCCCGGAGCCGGTGTTCACCTGGCGGCAGCAGCTCGAGGCGATCGCCGGTGCGGTCGGGCCCGAGGGCACCACGCTGACCTGGATGGACGAGGAGTTCGTGACCGCTGCCGGACTGGCGCCCGGGACGCTGCCGCTGTGGAGCGGCGACGACCCGGACGTCTGGATGATGGCCGCCGACCCGGCCAAGGCATACGGCACCGGCCTGTCCCCGCGGCCGCTCGCGGAGACGGCGCGGGACACGCTGGCCTGGATCCGCTCGGTGCCGGAGCCGGCCGACGCCGGGCTGGCACCGGACCGGGAGCGCGAGCTGCTCGCCGCCTGGCACGCCCGCGGCTGACCCCGCGCACCGATCAGCTGTCGGTGTACATGACGATGCCGAGACACATCTCGTCGGAGGTGCCTTCGCCCCAGGTGACGTAGCGCGGCTGCTCGTCCTCGAGCTCGGGCAGCTGGCTGCGCAGGGTCGCGTCGTGGGTGCAGGTGACCCGCAAGGTGTCGCCGGCTCGCACCTGGGCCGGCCGCTTCAGCGGGGTCGCGCCCTGGTTGTCGAAGTCCCAGACCGGCCGGTCGAGCAGCGTCCGCTCGCGCGGGCCGCCGGGGTCGAGGGTCACCGAAATCGACCGGCCGAGCAGGTGCATGTGCCCGGCCACCGCCCGGACCGTCAAGTCCCCGCCGACCCGGCGGTCGCAGTGCTGGGTGTTGCCGGCCCGCGGGTTGGTGAAGCTGCCGCCGCAGAGGAGCTGCAGGCCGGCGACAGTGCGCCCCGAGTTCGGCCCGAACCGCGTAGTCAGGTCCGCGATGGCCCGGGACCGGTCGCACAGCAGGCCGGTCTCCCCCGGCGGGCAGGGCAGCTCGACCGGGGCGACGAGCAGCATCGTCTTGAGGGCCTTCAGCTTCGCGCCTGCGGGGGCCAGCCGGAGCCGCACCGCCGTCGAGTCCGGCGACGATCCCTCGCGCAGGTTGTAGTGGACCTGCAGGATGACCCGGCTGCCCTTCTCCAACAGCTTCCCGGTCCCTCGGCCGAAGACGGACTCGCCGCCGCCCGGCGCCCAGGCGGCCAGCCACGGCGCCGAGTCGAGGGCGCTGAGCGCGGTCGTCGTCCGGTTGGGCAGCGCGGTCCCGCCGAAGCAGGTCCAGCCGCGCCCGGCGGTCTGCGCGTCGTGCGTCTCGGCGTCGGCCACCTGGTCGGGCGGGACGGTGAACAGGATCGCGTGGTGCACGACCGCGGCGTTGCCCGGCAGCACATCGCTGCCGGTGACGTAGCGGTCGGTGGCCAGGTGCGGGTCGAGCAGGAAGCAGTGGTAGTCGTCGTGACCGCCGGACGGCGCTGCCGGCAGGTACGGACCACCCGGCACCGTCAGGGTCCGGAACTGCTCCCCCGGCCGCAGCGCCGCGGCCGCCGCTGCCGGACTCTGTTCGGGCGCCGGGGCGCTCGCCGTCGGCACGGCGGGCTCCGGCAGGGGGTCCGCGGGGCGCGCTGCGGTGCCCGACCCCGAGCAGGCAGTCAGCAGCAGTGCCGCGGCCGCCAGCACGCCGGCAGCCCGCGGAGTCCTCACCGGGCAAGAGTAGGCGGCGCGTGGGCGCCGGAGGCTTTCCTCGGCGATAACCGGGTAGGACGGCGGCGTCCAGATTCCTGCCGAGGAGCCCCCCATGAGCACCCCGACCACCAGCAGCACCGCCAAGGACAGCGCCGAGCTCCATGCCCGGCAGGCCGCCAACAGCGAATGGCTCGACCGCGCGGCCCGCCTGGGCTTCCTGGCGAAGGGCCTGGTCTACGCCCTGATCGGCGTCCTGGCCTTCCAGGTCGCGATGGGCGACCAGCAGCGGGCCGACCAGAAGGGTGCCCTGCAGGCCATCGCGGCCAAGCCTGGCGGCAGCGTCGTGCTGTGGCTGATGGTGCTCGGCTTCCTGGCGTACGCCGGGTGGCGCTTCAGTGAGGCCGCGTTCGGCCGGCGGGACGAGATCGACCAGAAGAAGCGCACCGCAAAGCGCTTCGGGTCCGCCGTCAACGGCGCCATCTACCTGGCCTTCGCCGTGCTGGCCTTCCGCACGGTGACCAGCTCGTCCAGCTCGGGGGGCGGCGGTGCGGACATCACCGCCAAGGTGCTGGCGTGGCCGGGCGGTCAGGCGATCGTCGTGATCGCCGGGCTGGTCATCATGGTGGTCGCGGTGGCGCTGGCCTGGCGCGGCCTGAAGACCGACTTCGAGAAGCACCTGGACACCGGCCGGATGAGCCGCACCACCTTCACCGCGGTACGCCGCCTGGGCCAGGTCGGCTACATCGCCCGTGGCGCCGTCTTCCTCCTGGTCGGCGCGTTGGTCGTCAAGGCCGCGGTCGACCACCAGCCCGGCAAGGCGCAGGGCTTCGACGTCGCGCTGCGCAGCCTCGCGAGTGCGCCATTCGGCCAGGTGCTGCTGATCGCGGCGGCGCTCGGCCTGATCTGCTTCGGCGCGTACTGCGTCGCCGAGGCCCGCTACCGGCGGCTCTGACTATCCGCGGTTCTGGGCTCCGGCACCGAGTGCGTAGAACGCGACCGCAGCGGCGGCGGCGACGTTGAGGGAGTCGACGCCGGCGGACATCGGGATCCGCACCGTCAGGTCGGCGGCCTGGAGTGCGGCGGCCGACAGTCCGGGGCCCTCGGCGCCGAGCAGGAGCGCGGCCCGCTCAGTGACCTCCGGACCCAGGTCGGCGATCGACACCGCGGACGGGTCGGGCGTCAGTGCCAGCACGGTGAACCCGAGGTCGCGCACAGCAGCGAGGCCGGCCGGCCAGGGCGTCAACCGGGCCCACGGCACGGCGAACACCGCCCCCATCGACACCTTGACCGAGCGCCGGTAGAGCGGGTCCGCGCACCGCGGGTCGAGCAGCACCGCGTCGACCCCGAGCCCGGCCGCGCAGCGGAGCACCGCGCCGATGTTGGTGTGGTTGTTCACCTCTTCGAGCACGACCAGCCGTCGGGCGCCGGCCGCGAGCTCGAGCGCATCGGGCTCGGGCCGGCGGGCCATCGAGGCCAGCGCGCCGCGGTGCACGCTGTAGCCGGTGACCCGCTCCAGCAGGTCGAGGTCCGCGAGGTAGACAGGCGAGTCGACCGCGTCGACGACGTCGGTCATGGCCGGCAGCCACTTCTCCTCGAGCAGCATCGAGCGCATCCGGTAGCCCGCGTCGAGGGCCCGCCGGATCACCTTGTCCCCCTCGGCGATGAACAGCCCTTCGGCCGGCTCCTTGCGCGACCGCAGCGCCATGTCGGTCAGTCCGACGTAGTCGGCGAGCACAGGGTCGTCGACGGCAGTGACCCGGCGTACGGTCCCCATCAGCGGCCGCCCATCAGTCGAGCACCAGGGCCACGATCGCGACGACGCCGACCAGGACCACGAGCCCGCGCAGCACCGGCGGAGGCACCCGGCGCCCGATCTTGGCCCCGACCTGGCCGCCCACCACGGCACCGAGCGCGACCAGGCCGGCGGCCTCCCAGGCGACGTCGGTGACCGCGATGAACACGACGGCGGCCACCAGGTTGACCAGGCCTGCCAGGACGTTCTTTGCCGCGTTGACCCGTTGCAGGTCCTCGTCGAGCAGCAGGCCCAGCAGGGCGATGAGGAGCACGCCCTGGGCGGCCCCGAAGTAGCCTCCGTAGACGCCGGCGCCGAGCACCCCGGCGTACAGCAGCGGGCCGCCGTTCCCAGCCGGTGCGCGGCCCCGCCGGGCCAGCCAGCCGGACAGCCGCGGCTGCACCACGACCAGCACGCAGGCCAGCGCGATCAGCGCCGGGACCACGGCCTGGAACGCGCTCTCCGGGGCCAGCAGCAGCGCCGCCGCCCCGAGCACGGCACCGATGACGGACGCGCTGCCGAGCCGCACCAACCGGCGACGCTGCCCGGCCAGCTCGGCCCGGTAGCCGATCGCGCCGCTGACCGACCCCGGGACGAGCCCCACGGTGTTGCTGACGTTGGCCAGCACCGGGGGGTAGCCCACCGCGAGCAGCACCGGGAAGGTGATCAGTGTGCCGGAGCCGACCACGGTGTTGATCGTGCCCGCCGCCAGGCCCGCCAGCGCCACCG
>JAVEDA010000058.1 GCA_030841195.1 Actinomycetota bacterium
CGACCGGAAGTGCACCCGCTTGGTGGTCACCAGCGGGAAGCCCTGCTGCAGGTCGTAGCGCATCTGGTGGCCGAAGACCGAGCGCGAGCCGGTGCCGGTGCGGTCCGGCCGGCTGCTGCCGTGCTCCAGGACGTGCCGCAGCAGGTCCTCGTACTGGGTGTCGACGTGAGGAGTCCCGGCCATGCCCCGATCGTAGGCCGCGGCGGACGCGGGACGGCGTAGGCGAGATTGTTGACATTGTCGGTGTACTTTCCGCAAGCATGTCCCTCCTTCTCCAGCGGCCCGCCACGACCGCCCGCTCCACCCGACCCGCCGCCGCGGCCAAGGCCACCCGCGACCCGTGGCCCGACAACGTCAAGCTGGTCCTGGTCGGACTGGTCGTGCTCGGCCACACGCTCAGCCGGGGCATCCAGCAGTCGGTGCCCTCGGCGCACGCCCTCTACCTGTTCGTCTACCTGTTCCACATCCCCGCGTTCGTGTTCCTCGCCGGTCACTTCGCGCGGGCCCGCCAGCTCTCACCACGCTCCCTGCAGACCCTGGTCAGCCGCCTACTGGCGCCGTACCTGATCTTCACCGTGCTGTACGCCGTGTGCCGGGCGCTCGTCACGGGACACCATGTGCGGGTCGACCTGGTCGACCCCTGGTGGCTGTTGTGGTTCCTGCCGGCCCTGGCGGGTTGGCGGCTGCTCGCGCCCATCCTGCTGAACCTGCGGGCACCGGTGACCATCGCGGTGGCGGTCGGCCTGGGAGCGGGGATGCTGGAGCGGGTCGGCTCGGCCTTCACGCTGGCCCGGATCGTCGCGCTGCTGCCCTTCTTCGTGTTCGGCGCCATGACCCCGCCGAGCTGGCTGCGGCTGCTGCGCACCCGCGAGCTGCGAGTGGCCGGCGCCGCGGTCCTGGCCCTGGCCGCGGTCGCCGTCCTCGTGCTGCACAGCCGGGTCGACGGGGCCTGGGCGCCGCTGTTCTGGAACGACGACTACGCCGCGCTGCACGTCGGACCGGTCCAGGGCGTGCTGACCAGGCTGGCGCTGTATGCGGTCGGCGCGCTGCTCACCCTGTCGGTGCTCGCCGTCGTCCCCGGCCGCCGCGGCTGGTGGACCGCGGTCGGCGCCGCGTCGCTGTACGTCTACCTCCTGCACGGGTTCGTGGTCCGCGCGGTTGCGCACCGCGGGCTGCTCCACCACGTCACCTCCTGGCCCGCCGTGGCGCTGGTCGTCGGTGCCGCGGTCGCCCTCACGCTGGCGCTGGGCTCGGCGCCGGTGCGCCGGCTGACCCGGCCGCTGGTCGAGCCACGTCTGGGCTGGCTGCTCCGCCGGCTCTGACAGGATCTTGCGCATGGCTGACGTCGGCGTGCGCCTTGCGATCCCCGCGGACGCCGACGAGCTGGCCCGGATCCAGGCCGAGGTCTGGGCAGAGGTGCACGCCGGAGCCCTGCCGGCCGACCTGCTCGAGGCGGTCGGCTCGACCGAGGCCGCGGACCGGTGGCGGGTGGCGATCGCCGAGCCGCCGTCGCCCCGGCACCGGGTGCTGGCCGCGCTCGTCGGCGAGCGGGTGGTCGGCTTCGCGGCACTCGCGCCGGCGTCCGACCCGGACACGGTCCCCAAGCTGGACGCCGAGCTGCTGGCCCTGTGCGTCGACCCGGCCGAGACCCGCCAGGGCAGCGGCTCGCGGCTGGTCAACGCCTCGGCCGACATCGCCCGCGGCGACGGATTCCATCACCTGCACGCCTGGCTCGCCGCGGCGGAGTCGGACCTGCGCGCCTTCCTGGCGGCGGCCGGCTGGGAGGAGGACGGCGCCACCCGCAGCCTCGACCTGCGCGGCGACGGCGAGGTGGTGGTCGAGCAGACCCGGCTGCGCACGGCGCTCGTCGACCTGTGACCGAGCCGCACGGTAGCTGGCCCGAGGTCCGCGCCCCCATCGTCCGCACTGCCGTCTCGGTCGGTGTGGCCTCCGGAGCGTACGGCGTGTCGGTCGGCGCCCTCGGCGTGGCAGCGGGCCTGTCGGTGACGCAGACCTGCGCGCTGTCGGTGCTGATGTTCACCGGCGGGTCGCAGTTCGCGCTGGTAGGGGCGCTGGGCGGCGGCGGCGCGCAGCTGTCCGGAGCGCTGTCGGCGGTGCTGCTCGGCGCGCGCAACGGGGTGTACGGCGTGCGGCTGGCCCCGCTGCTGCAGGTGCGGGGAGCGCAGCGGTTCCTCGCCGCCCACCTGGTCATCGACGAGTCGACCGCGGTAGCGCTCGGCGGCGAGGTGCACGGGGTGCGGGCCGGCCGGCTCGGCTTCTGGGCGACCGGGCTGTCCGTCTTCGTGCTGTGGAACGCCGCCACCCTGCTCGGCGCGCTGGCCGGCAGCGCGGTGGGCGACCCGCGGGACTTCGGCCTGGACGCTGCCGCGCCGGCCGCGTTCCTCGCGATGCTCGCCCCACGGCTGCTGGACCGGCCGACCTGGACGATCGCCGTGGTCTCCGCTCTGGTGGCCCTGGCGGTGGTGCCCCTGGTGCCCGCCGGCGTCCCGGTGCTGGTCGCAGCCCTGGTGCCAGCGGTGGCCGTGCTCGCCCGCCGGGGGCGGCCGTGACCTGGCTGACCATCCTGCTCGCGGCCGGCAGCTGCTACCTGCTCAAGCTGGCCGGTCTGCAGGTGCCGGAGCGCTGGCTGGAGCACCCGATCGCGTCGCAGGTGGTCGCCCTGCTGCCGGTCGCCCTGCTGGCGGCGCTGGCCGCGGTCCAGACCTTCGCGACGGGCACCTCGCTGGTACTCGACGCCCGGGCGGCCGGGGTCGCAGTGGCCGTGGTGGCGCTGCTGCTGCGCGCGCCGTTCATCGTGGTCGTGGTGGCCGCGGCCGCGACTGCCGCGCTGCTCCGGCTCATTGCCTGACTCTGACTGCCACAGCGGGCAACCATCCGGGCCGCTCGATCGTCTACACCTACGTGACCGAACACCTGCCGCTCCGGCACCGGATCGTGCTCGCCATCATCCTCGCCCTGAGCGCGCTCATCGCGGGGACCTGGGCCCTGGTGGGCTGACCTACTCGAACCGGCCGGGGTCCCCGGCGCCCACCCGGACGACCTCGGGGAAGCCCTCCGACCAGTCGACCACGGTGGTCGGCTCGGTCCCGCAGTCGCCGGCGTCGACAACGGCATCGAGCTGGAGGTCCAGCTCCTCCTTGATCTGCCACCCGTCGGTCATCGGCTCCTCCGCGTCGGGCAGCAGGAGGGTGCTGGACAGGAGCGGCTCACCGAGCTCGCGCATCAGCGCGTGCACGACCGGATGGTCCGGGATCCGCACCCCCACGGTCCGCTTCCGCGGGTGCGCCAGCCGCTTGGGCACCTCACGGGTCGCCGGGAGGATGAAGGTGTACGGCCCCGGGGTCGCCGCCTTGATGGCCCGGAACGCCGCGTTGTTGAGCTGCACCAGCTGGCCGAGCTGGGCGAAGTCGGCGCAGACGAGGGTGAAGTGGTGCTTGTCGTCCAGCTCGCGCAGCCGGCGGATGCGGTCCGGCCCGGTGGTGCTGTCCAACCGGCAGCCCAGCGCGTAGCAGGAGTCCGTCGGGTAGCCGATCAGGGCGTCGTCGCGGAGCATGGCCACGACCTGGCTGATGCTCCGCGGCTGCGGGTCGCGCGGGTGGACGTCGAAGTAGCGGGCCACGCTAGACCCCGAGCAGGGCGTCCAGTCCGACGGTGAGTCCGGGCCGCGACCGCACCTCTCGGATGCCGAGCAGCACGCCCGGCATGAAGGACTCACGGTCGTAGGAGTCGTGCCGGATGGTCAGCGTCTCCCCCGTCGTACCGAGGATGACCTCCTGGTGGGCGACCAGCCCACGGGCGCGCACCGAGTGGACGGGCACGCCCTCGACCCGCGCGCCCCGGGCGCCGTCCAGCGCCGTTGCGGTGGCGTCCGGCATCGGCCCGAGGCCGGCGTCCCGGCGGGCGGCGGCGACCACCTCGGCGGTACGCCGGGCGGTGCCGCTCGGGGCGTCCGCCTTGTCCGGGTGGTGCAGCTCGACGATCTCGACCGACTCGAAGAACCGTGCGGCCTGCTCGGCGAACCGCATCATCAGCACCGCGCCCACGGCGAAGTTGGGGGCGACGAGGACTCCGACGCCGGGAGCGTCCGCGAGCCAGCCGCGCAGCGTCGCCAGCCGCTGGTCGTCGAAGCCGCTGGTGCCGACGACCGCGTGGATGCCGTTCTCGACGCAGAACTGCAGGTTGGCCATCACGGCGTCCGGCCGCGTCAGGTCGACCGCGACCTCGGCCTTGGCGGCCGTGAGGTCGGTCAGCATGTCGCCCGAGCCCAGCCGGGCCACCAGCTCGAGATCGTCGGCGGCCTCGACGGCGGCGCACGCGGCCGAGCCCATCCGGCCGGCCGACCCCAGCACACCTACGCGCGTCGTCACGGCGTCACCTCACCAGTCCCGTCGTCGGGGTGCAACTCATGATCCCCAAAGTTGCATGATCGACAGCGGAGGTCGGGGGCCCTGACCAGGCACGCTGAGCAAGATCCCCAAAGTTGCATGATCAACGGGGAGGTTGGGGGGTTAGGGGGTTAGGCCACGGCGCGGGAGAAGTCGCGGTCCTCGTCGAACGGGCCGACGACGGCGAGGGTGGGCGTCGCGGACAGCACGTCCGCGGCGACCTCGGTCACCTGGTCGAGGGTCACCGAGTCGATCCGGGCCAGCACGTCGTCGACGGAGAGCTGCTCGCCGTAGACCAGCTCGGCCTTTCCGATCCGGCTCATCCGCGAGCCGGTGTCCTCCAGGCCGAGCACCATCGACCCGCGCAGCTGGCCCTTGCCGCGCTCGAGCTCCTCGAAGGTGATGCCGGCCGCCGCGACCTTGTCCAGCTCCTCACGGCAGATGGCCAGGACGTCGTCGACCTTGCGCGGGACGCAGCCCGCGTAGACGCCGAACAGTCCGGTGTCGGCGTACTGCGCGTGGTAGCTGTAGACCGAGTAGGCCAGGCCGCGCTTCTCCCGCACCTCCTGGAACAGGCGGGACGACATCCCACCGCCCAGCGCGGCGTTGAGGACGCCGAGGGCGAACCGCCGCTCGTCGGTGCGTGCCACCCCCGGGCCGCCGAGCACCACGTTGGCCTGCTCGGTCGTACGCCGGACGACGCGCACGCCGCTGGCCGTGCTGATCAGCCGGCCGCCGCGCGCCGCCGTGGGCTCCGAGTCGCCGTCCAGCATCCCGGCGGCGCCGAACGCCTTCTTCACCAGCCGCACCACGTTGTTGTGATCGACGTTGCCCGCGACCGCGACCACCATGTCCTGCGGCCGGTAGCGACGGCGGTAGTAGCCGTTGATGGCCGACCGGCCGATCGTCTCGATCGACTCGACCGTGCCGAGCACCGGCCGAGCCAGGGAGCCGCCGTCGAAGAGGACCTGGGCGAACTGGTCGTGGACCATGTCCGTCGGGTCGTCCTCGTGCATGGCGAACTCCTCGAGGATCACGCCCCGCTCGGCGTCGACGTCGGCGGCCCGGATCACCGAGGAGGTGACCAGGTCACCGACGACGTCCACCGCGAGCGGCAGGTCGGTGTCGAGCACCCGCGCGTAGAAGCAGGTGTACTCCTTGGAGGTGAACGCGTTCATCTCGCCGCCGACGGCGTCGATGGCCGCCGAGATGTCCAGCGCGTCCCGGCGCCGGGTGCCCTTGAACAGCAGGTGCTCCAGGTAGTGCGACGCGCCGGCGAGCGAGGGAGCCTCGTCCCGCGAGCCCACGCCGACCCAGACGCCCACGGTCACCGACCGGACGGTGGGCACCGACTCCGTGACGATGCGCAGCCCCCCGGGCAGGACGGTGTGGCGGACGAGTCCGCCACCGCCGTCCCCCCGGTGGAGCGTGCGGGTGGCCTGACGAGCCACGCGGCCTAGGCCTCGACGTCGGCGGCCACCGGCGCGTCGCCGGCACCGCCGGCACTGTCGGCCTCGACCGGGATCAGCGACAGCTTCCCCCGCGGGTCGATCTCGGCGATCTGGACCTGCACCTTGTCGCCGACCTTGACGACGTCCTCGACGTTGTCGACCCGCTTGCCGCCGGCCAGCCCACGCAGCTTCGAGATGTGCAGCAGGCCGTCCCGACCGGGCACCAGCGACACGAAGGCGCCGAAGGTGGTGGTCTTGACGACGGTGCCCAGGTAGCGCTCGCCGACCTCGGGCATCGTCGGGTTGGCGATCGCGTTGATCATCGCCCGGGCCGCCTCGGCCTTCGGGCCGTCGGTGGCACCGATGTAGATGGTGCCGTCGTCCT
>JAVEDA010000080.1 GCA_030841195.1 Actinomycetota bacterium
TTGCCGGCGGTGATCCGGCCGTGCGGGCGGAAGGGCGTCTTCAAGCCGGCCAGGTCGGCCAGCGTGGTGCCTGGCCGGGGCGGCTCGTCGACCGTCGCCAGCCCCCAGCCCTTGTCCACCGACCGGGTGGCCATCGGCACCAGGTCGGGCTGGAGCTTGCCGTTCGCGTAGGCCTTGGCCAGCTTGTCCTGGCTGCCCACCGAGAACGCGTCGGCCCGCTCCTTGGTCAGGTGCGGGAACCGGTCGTGCAGGTTCTCGGCGGTCGACCCCATCACCAGGGCGGACGGGTCGACGAGCTTCTCGGCCACGATCCGCGGGTTGGGGTCGACACCCTCGCCCATCGGGTGGTGGCCCATGTGCTCGACCCCGCCGGCGATCACCACGTCGTACGCGCCGAAGGCGATCGCGCCCGCGGTGGTGGTGACTGCCGTCAGCGCGCCGGCACACATCCGGTCGATCGCGTAGCCGGGAACCGTCTTGGGCAGCCCGGCCAGCAGCGCCGCGGTCCGGCCGATGGTCAGCCCCTGGTCGCCGATCTGGGTGGTGGCCGCGATGGCCACGTCGTCCACCCGCTCCGGGGGGAGCGAGGGGTTGCGCCGGACCAGCTCGCGGATGCACCGGATCACCATGTCGTCGGCCCGGGTCTCGGCGTACATGCCCTTGGGGCCGGCCTTGCCGAACGGCGTGCGCACCCCGTCGACGAAGACGACGTCGCGGACAGCGCGGGGCGGGGTCTGACCGGGCACAGGATCCTCCGGGGGTACTCGCTCGAGGGTGAGGTCGATGCTACTCGTCAGTAACAACGACCGCCAACCGGCCCGGTCACGGCTCGCGCTGGGCGACCGGTCAGCCCGCGCCGGGCCAGGACAGCACGACCGACCGCCTCGGCCGCGGCGGGTGGCGCTGCATCAGGTCCTCGACCTCGGGCCGGCGCTCCGGCGGCAGGCAGAGCTGGCGGCGGGTGAAGTCGACCCAGGTGTCCAGCAGCGCGCCGGTGCGCACGACCGGCTCGATGACCCGCTCGCGCACCTCGGGCTCGAGGCCGGCCTCGCCGAGGACGGCCACGGCGAGCTCGGCGGTCGGGCCGTCCGGACGCGGCTGGTGGTGCACCGCCTCCCACATGGGGGCCAGCCTCGTCAGCGGATGGGTGCCGGTCAGCTCGACGACGACCAGGGCGCGGGCCCTGGTCGTCAGCGCGGTCGCGAACGGCACCAGGTCCGGCACGTTGTAGAAGACGTGCGCGCACACCACGACGTCACACACCGGGACCTGGTCGGCCAGGGCGGGCCAGGTCCCGTCGTACGTCGTGAGGCTGACCCCGCGGTCCCGGGCAGCTGCCTCCAGGGCCCGCAGCATCGAGGGCTGGGAGTCGACGGCGTGCAGGTGGCCGCCCCCCGGCACGATCCCGAGGCTGGCCGCACCGGCCCCGGCGCCCACGTCGAGCACGCTGCCGCCCGGCCGCAGCGCGGCCTCGGCCAGCTCAGCCATCGGTGAGGAGGTCGGGTACTGCCCGACCGCGAACACCTCCGGCGGGAAGCCGTAGGGCGACTCCGGCGCGGCGGCGAGGATCTCCGGGTCGATCGCCCAGGCAGCGAGCTCGTCGGCCCACTGGACCGAGGCGAGGGTGCTCATGCCGGGCTCAGGTGCTTGAGGGCCTCGCGGCGGGACAGGCCGCTGAGCTGGTCGCCGTGAACCTCGACGAAGGAGCGCACCCAGGCCGGGTCGGTGTGCGCGTGCTCGCGGAGCGCCCAACCGATCGCCTTGCGCAGGAAGAAGTCCCGGTCATCAAGGTTCGCCTCGACCGCTCTAGCCAGCAGGGGAACATCGGTCCGGTCCTTGGCTCCCACTTGGCAGATCACAGCAGTGCGGCGAAGCCACCGGTCTTCGTCGGTCGCCCACGCGGCCACGGTGGGGCGTACCCGGTCGAGGTGCGCCAGCAGCAGCGGCCCGACCAGGTGGGTGGCGACATCGTCGACGAGGTCCCACCAGGCTCCGGTGACCACCAGGTGCCGGTACAGCGGCAAGACGTCCGGATCGTGGTGCCCGGCGTACCTGCGGTCCTTCGCGACTGCGAGCGCCGCGTACCGCTCCTCGCGATGGCCGGCGTCGTCCCAGAGGGCCAGCACGGTCGCAAGCCAGGTAGCCCCGTCGGGCAACGGGTGGGTGGCCAGTACGTCGCGCATGATCACCCGACAGTCGGGGCTGTTGACGCCGTGGAACGGCAGGGCCGACTTCATGTAGGCCTGCATCCGCGCGGCCTTCGTGGCATCGCCGGCCTCGCGGAGCCGGCGCCGGACATCGGTCACGAGAGCTTGGTCCGCAGCGCCATTCCGCACGACGCCGAGGGTAGCCGCGGGGGCCGACGGGGAAAGGATGTCAGCATGACGGGGCCGCCGGGGCGCAGGAGTCTGGTGGGCGCGGCGGCCGTGCTGGTCGTGGCGCTGGTGATGGGCCTGGTCGCGGTGATCGCCGGCACCGGCGGGGCGCCCGGCGACGGGTCCGCCACCGCCGACGTCAGAGCTGCTGCGCGGGACAAGGCGGTCCGCGCGGTGCTCAGCCGGCGGGCGCATGCCGTGCTGCACCGCGACGAGAAGGCCTGGCTGGCCGACATCGACCCGCAGGCGCACGACTTCCTGTCCGCCCAGCGGACCGTGTTCGCCAGCCTGGCCCAGGTCGACTTCGCGTCCTGGCGCTACGAGCTGGTCGGCCGCGACTACGACCGGCCGGACCTGGCCGGCAGTTACGACGTGCCCTACCACCTGCCGGCGATCCTGCTGCACTACGCCATCAAGGGCTACGACCCGGGTCCGGTCGCGCGGCCGCAGGCCCTGACGTTCGTCCTGCGGGGCCACCGGTGGCGGATCGCCAGCGACAGCGACGCCGACTCCGACCTGCCGGAGACCGGCCACGCCGACCCGTGGGACCGGCGCGCGATGGTCGCGCGCGAAGGCGAGCACGTGCTGGTGCTGGCGGATGCGGCGGACAAGGGACGCCTGGCCGCGCTGGTGCGGGTCTCGGACGCTGCGGTCACGAAGGTCGCGCGGATGTGGCCCACCGGGTGGCGGCGGAAGGTCGTCGTGGTGGCCGTCCGCGACCAGCGGCTGGTGGAGACCTACTTCCGGACCGCGCTGCAGAGCTCGGACAAGGTCGCGGCGATCGCGGTGCCGGCGTTCGACACGGTGCCCGGCTGGACGCCGGAGGACGCCACGACGTACGACCAGAAGACCAAGGCGCAGGTCCGTAGCCGGGTCATCCTGAACCCGCGCTACTTCCAGCCGAACGACAAGGACAACGCCCAGCTGCTCACGCACGAGGTGACGCACGTGGCCACCCAGGCCGACACCATGCCGGGCGCGCCGGCTTGGCTGCTGGAGGGCATCGCCGACTACACGGCCTACCGCGATCTGCGGCCGTTCGCGGTCACCCTGCCGAAGACGTTGCGTGCGCAGGTCGACGCCGGGGCGGTCGAGCTGCCGACGTACGACTTCTACCAGCACGACGTCGCGGCCCACTACCTGGCGGGGTTCCTTGCCTGCGCCTTCGTCTCGGACCGGTACGGCGAGGCAACCCTGCGCCGCTGGTACGACCAGCTGGCCACGACGCCGCGCGAGATCCAGACCGGCGCGCAGACCCAGAAGGTGACCAGGAAGGTGCTCGGCCTGTCGACCAGCCAGCTGTCCCACGAGGTGGCGGCCTACGCCGAAGGCATCGCCCGCTAGCGCCGGTCGAGCACCAGCCGCTCCAGCACCGTGACGACCTCCGCGGGGTCGGGCATGGCCCGGATCGTGTCGGCCAGTCCGGCCGCAGCGCCGCGGAAGCCGTCCTCGAGCAGGATGCGCCGCACCGACTCGCGCACCGCCTCGGGGGTCGCGGCGTCCGGAGCGAGAGCAAGCCCGGCGCCGGTGCTGACGGCGGCCGCCGCGTTGCGGAACTGGTCGGCCGCCTGCGGCAGGCACAGCTGCGGCAGTCCCAGGCCCAGCGCCCCGAGGAAGGTGCCGGACCCGCCGTGGGAGACGACGGCCGCGCAGTGCGGCAGGACGTCGGCCTGGTTGACCCAGCGCGCAACGGTGACGTGGTCGGGCACCGGACCGAGGGCGGTCGGGTCGCCGTCCGGTCCGACCGTGACCAGCACCCGGGCGCCGAGGTCGGCCAGACCCTCGATGGCTGCCTGCAGCGCCGACGTGCCGTTGTAGACGGTGCCGAGCGTCAGGTAGACGACCGGGCGCGGGTCGTCGTCGCCCACCCCGGCGGGCAGTGGCGCCGGCTCGCCGGTGTAGCTCACCGGTCGCAGCGGCTGCCGGGTCGGGATGTGCTCGACCGGCACCGTCTGCACCGCGGGCGGACAGATGTCCAGGTAGGTGCCGGTGAACGCGCCGGCGTACGGCGGTGTGGTGAGGCCGTGCTCCGACCAGAGCCAGCCGAGCCGCTCGCCGGTCTCGACCAGGAAGCCCGGGGGCACGGCGCCGCCGAACGCGTGCGTGACGCTCGGCACGCCCAGCAGGGCCCCCACCAGCGGAGCGGCGTGCTCAGCCTGCTCGTGCACCAGCAGGTCGGCCTGCAGCTCCCGGGCGAGCGGCAGCAGGTCGCGCACCATCGGCGGCGTCGCCCACTCGCCGAACATGGTGGGGAACGCGAAGGCGGCCTTCTCCTGCGGGGGCACGGTGGCCAGCGCTGCCCGGAGCCGACGCCGGGCGTCGTCGGCTCCCGGCCCGTCGAGACCGGCCGGGACCGCGTCGATCCCGGCGGCCGTCACGACCTCGCCGGCGTTGCCACTGGCTGCCCAGTAAACGGTGTGGCCGGCGGCCACGAAGGCGCGGGCCAGCGGCACCATGGGCAGCACGTGGCCGTAGCCCCAGGTGGAGGAGAACAGGACGCGCACCGGACCAGAGTGACAGGCCGGCAGCCCTACAGGGCTGTACGCCGGGTCACGGGCCGACCGTCAGGGTCTGCTCGATGTCCGCGGAACCGCCCTCGATGATGACGGTCCAGTCGCCGCTGTCGGCGAGCTCGACGACTGCCTCGCCCTCCTTGCCGGCGGGGACGTCGAACTCGGTGGCGACCTTGCCGGCCGGGTCCTTGAGCTCGAAGGTGCGGGTGCCGTCGGTCTCGTTCTCGAGCTTGAACTCGATCTTCTCGCCCTGGTCGGCGGTCGCCGGGTCCAGCCCGGCCAGGCCGCTGTTGTCGACCGACAGCTCGAGCTCGCGGTCGTAGCCCTTCTCGGAGGGGCTGGCGCTGCTGCCGGCGCCCGGGCCGGTGACGGTGACCTTCTGGCGGATCCCGTCGCCCTTCTGGCCGGGCTTGCAGGCGACCTCGTAGGTGCCGGCGGACAGGTCGACGTCCAGGTCCCGGCTGGTGCCCGGCCCGATGTTCTCGACCTCGCTGATTACCTTGGTGAACGCGTCGCCGGACTTCGCGTAGACGTAGACCTCGGTGACCTTGGAGCCGTCGTTGGTCACCGCGAACGT
>JAVEDA010000083.1 GCA_030841195.1 Actinomycetota bacterium
GCGCGCAGCGCGTAGTGCGTGCGGGACTTGACGGTGCCCTCGGGCACCTCCAGGAACGCCGCGGCCTGGCGGACCGAACGGCCACGGTAGAACGTCTCGACCAGCACCGCACGATGGTCGGGGGTGAGCTCGGCCAGTGCCTCGGCCACGACCCACGACTCGACGGCCAGGTCGATCTCGTCGTCCACCGACCCGAGCAGGGCCTCCGGGATCTCGTCGGTGACCTCACGTGGCCGGGACCGACGGGCTCTTGCCTGGTCGCGGACCACGTTGCGCGCCACCGTGAGCAGCCAGGCCCGGGCCGAGCCGCGTGTGGGGTCAAGAGCCTCGGGATGGGTCCAGGCGCGCAGCAACGTCTCCTGGGCGACGTCCTCCGCCTGGCTCCGGTCGCCGGTGAGGTGAGTGGCGTACGCGAGCAGCACCGCGCCGTGCTGGTCGACCAGCCGCGCGAGGTCTGCTTCATCGACCCGGGCGGCTGCGAGGCCGCGCGGGTTTCGCCACACCGCCACGCGTTCAGGAACGTGCCGGCGGCCGTTCCGGTTCACTGGCCCATGATAGGTCTGACCGAACGAGACGCAGGTCGGCGCGCAAAAGGCGCAGACTGTCGGAAAGCACCGGGGGCGTGACGTGTACACGAGCATGGTGGCGCTGGGTGACAGCTTCACCGAGGGCCCGGACGACCTTCGGCCGGACGGGCGGCCCCGTGGCTGGGCCGACCTGGTGGCCGAGCAGCTGCCGCCCGCCCTGGCCATGTGCGCGGATCTCGTCACGCTGTCCGGCGGGGGCAACGACATCATCGGGTTCCGCTGCGACCTGCCGGCGCTCTCGAAGATGCTGCACGAGATGCTGGTGCAGCTCGCTGGCAGCGGGGCGACGGTGGTCGTCTTCACCGGGTTCGACCCGCGCGGCCGCCTGCCGTTCGGGCGGATGCTCGCCGCGCGCGCGGCGTCCTACAACGAGGGCCTGATGACCAGCGCCAGCCAGGTCGGTGCCAGGGTCGTGGACCTGTGGCACCTGGCCGCGCTGTACCGGGACGACAGGTGGGCGCCGGACCGGCTGCATCTCAGCAGCCATGGGCACGCGGTCGTCGCGGCCGCGGTGCTCGCCGAGCTGGGCGTCACCACCCACGACCAGGTCTCGGTGGCAGCTGCGGAGGCTGCGGAGGCGGCCCGGCGGCGCTGGGCGTCGGCCCGGCGCGAGGACGCGACCTGGATGCGGAGCTACTTCGCGCCCTGGGTCGGGCGGCAGGTCCGGGGCCGCTCGGCCGGCGACCTGGTCGAGCCGAAGCGGGCCGAGCTGACGGCACTGCTGCCTGAAGTTTCGTCGTGAAGAGGTCCCTCGTGCACCTCGCGGACGGCCGCGAGCTGTTCTTCTTCGACCACGACGACACGGCGGCGGCGACCAACCGGTCCGACGTCACGGACACTCGCGACCTGGAGCCCCCCTCGACGGCGTCCGAGATCAGGCACGACGTGGTGCTCGACGAATGGGTGACGATCGCCTCGCACCGCCAGGCCCGCACCCACCTGCCGCCCGCCGACGAGTGCCCGCTGTGCCCCTCGCGCGATGGTCGCCTGACAGAGGTGCCCACAGAGGACTACGACGTCGTGGTGTTCGAGAACCGGTTCCCCTCGTTCGCCAAGAAGGTCGGCCGCTGCGAGGTCGTCTGCTTCACCAGTGCGCACGACGTCCCCGTGAGCAAGCTGTCACCGGAACGAATGCGGCTCGTGCTCGACGTCTGGATCGACCGCAGCAGTGCCATGGCCGAGCTGCCGTCGGTCAAGCAGGTGTACTGCTTCGAGAACCGCGGGGAGGAGATCGGCGTGACGCTCAGCCACCCGCACGGGCAGATCTACGGCTACCCGTTCGTCACGCCGCGGACCGAAGCGATGCTCAAGTCCGCTCGCACCTATCGGCAGCGCACCGGACGGGACGTCTTCGCCGACCGGCTCGAGCAGGAGCTCCTCGACGGGAGCCGCATCGTCGCCACCAGCGAGCACTGGGTGGCGTTCGTGCCGTTTGCAGCTCGCTGGCCGGTCGAGGTGCACCTCTACCCGAGACACGCCGTCCCCGACCTTCCGTCCCTCGGTGAGCCCGCCCGCGACGACTTCCCCGGGATCTACCTCCAGCTGCTCGGCGCACTGGACTCCCTGTACGGCGCCCCGTTGCCCTACATCTCCGGTTGGCACCAGGCACCCCTGCGGGTCGACCGCGACCTCGCCTACCTGCACCTCGAGGTGTTCTCCATCAAGCGGGCGGCCGAAAAGGTCAAGTTCCTGGCGGGCTCGGAGTCCGGCATGGGCGCCTTCGTCAACGACATCACGCCGGAGCGGGCCGCGGCGATGCTGCGCGACGCGATGCCGCGATGACACCAGAGCACACGTCGGTCGTCGACGACTTCGTGGCGTTCACCGGCTCGGCTCCGGACGGTGTGTGGTCCTCCCCCGGCCGGGTGAACCTCATCGGCGAGCACACCGACTACAACGACGGTTTCGCGCTGCCGTTCGCCATCGCGGACCGGGTGTTCGTCGCAGCGAGCCGGCGCAGTGACGACGTGCTGCGGATGCGGTCGGTCCAGGCACCCGCACGCGACATGACGGTCACCCTGGACGACCTGGCTCCGGGAACACCCGGTGGCTGGTCGGCGTACGTCGCCGGCGTCGTCTGGGCCGCCCGCGAGGCAGGACACGCCGTCGGCGGCCTGGACCTGCTCGTCGACGGCCGGGTGCCGCTCGGCAGCGGGCTCTCGTCGTCGCACGCCCTGGAGTGCGCGACCGCAGCGGCCGTCACCGACCTGTACGGCATCAGCGCGGGTCCCGACGACCTGGCGCGGCTCTCGCTGGTGACCGAGAACGACTTCGTCGGCGCGCCGACCGGGATGATGGACCAGATCGCGTCGCTGCGCTGCATCGAAGGTCACGCGATCTTCCTCGACAACCGTTCCCTGTCCGTCGACCAGGTTCCTCTCGACGTGATCTCCGCCGGCCTGCGGCTGCTCGTCGTTGACACCCGGGTGCACCACGACCACGCCGAGAGCGGGTACGGCGAGCGGCGGGCCTCCTGCGAGCGGGCCGCGAAGATCCTCGGCCTCACCGCGCTGCGCGACGTCTCGGTCGACGGGCTGGAGGCTGAGCTGGCCCGACTGACCGACGACGAGCTCCGGCGCCGGGTGCGGCATGTCGTCTTCGAGAACGCCCGCGTAGTGGACGCCGCGACCGCGCTGCGCGAGGCCGACTGGACGGCGCTCGGGGCGCTGATGCAGGCCTCGCACGCCTCGCTGCGCGACGACTACGAGGTCAGCTGCGAGGAGCTCGACGTTGCCGTGGACGCGGCCAGGGACGCCGGTGCGCTGGGCGGATGACCGGCGGTGGCTTCGGCGGCTGCGTGATCGCCCTGGTGCCCGGCGCAGCCGTGGCCGACGTGGACCAAGCCGTGACCTCGGCTTTCGCCGCGAACGGTTGGGGCCGGCCGCGGGTATTCGAGGTCACACCCTCGCAGGGCGCCCGTCGCGATGCCTGAACCTGACCAGCAGGCTCAGGACTCAAGGCGAGACCAGTGCTGCCGGCGGAACTCGTAGAGAGCGAGGCTGGCCGCCACCGACACGTTGAGCGAGGCCACCTTCCCGGGCTGCGCGACGAACACGGCGTTGTCGCAGAGGCTCAGACCCGACGGTGGGAGCCCGTGGCGCTCCGACCCGAGCACCAGGCAGACACTGTCCGGAAACGCGTGCTCGTGGATCGGCACGGCGCCGGCAGCCAGCTCGACGGCGGTCATGACCCCGCCCTGCGCGTGCACCTGGTCGGCCACCTCGGCCAGGGTGGCGGCCTGCACCGTCTGGACGGCCTTCTCGGTGCCCAGGCTCGTCTTGCGGACCTTGGGCTCCAGGGCCGTCGGCGTGGCCCCGATGAGGTAGACCGTGTCGGCCCCGAGCGTGGCCGCCGTACGGTAGATGCTGCCCACGTTGAACGGGTTGCTGAGCGAGACGAGGGCGACGGACACGCTCCCGCTGGTGCGCCGGCGCCAGTCCCGGTTGAGACGTTTGATGTCCGTGACGGTCATGGGTCGCATCAGGCTGGTTCCTGTCCTCGTACTTCGAGCACGCGGAATCCGCGCACGCTGACGAGCCGGGTGGTGTCGTGGCCCTGCTCCTGGAGCCACCTGTGCAGCGAGTCCGAGCCGAGGTTGCGGTGCACGACGAGGTACCCGCGGCCGCCGTCGGCGAGCCGAGCCAGCCAGAGCGAGAGCGTCTCGCGGAGAACAGCCTTTCCGACCCTGATCGGCGGGTTGCTGTAGATCCGGTCGAAGGTCTGGTCGTCGGGAATCTCGTCCGGCCTGCCGGCGGAGACGTTGGTCAGTCCGAGTGCATCTGCGTTGGCGCGGGTGAGCGCCAGGGCGCGCTCGTTCACGTCGACGCCGATCACTGTCGAACCCGGCGACCGCAGAGCCAGCGCACAGGCGATGGGGCCGTATCCGCACCCGAGATCGAGCAGGGCGCCGTCGGCCGGAGGCGGGGGCGCGTTCTCGAGGAGCACCATCGTCCCTGCGTCGACGTGGTCGGCACTAAAGACCCCTCGCGCCGCGGAGAGCTCGTACTCGCGCCCGTCGAGTGCCAGCGTCACCGGATGCGGCGTGAACTCGCCCGAGGGCTGCGGCGAGAAGTAGTGCTCCGTCACTCGCGAACCCTACCTGTGCACGGCACGGACGAGCCGCCCCTGAGTCCGGCTCGGCGGTTGTCCGGGTCCGGCCAGGGTGCGACCCCGATGTGCGCACCGGGTCGTGGCCGCACAGTGGACGTATCAGCAACAGCGACGCCGACCGGTGCCGCTTACGACGACTCAGTCAGGACCAACACGATCATGATGGACAACATCCACCGCACCCTCGCCGAGAACGGCCTCGTCCGGGCCCGGCAGGACAAGCTGCTCGGCGGCGTGGCCAGCGGCCTCGGTCGGCGGATCGGCGTCGAGCCGTGGCCGGCCCGACTCCTGTTCGTCCTCGTCCTGCTCCTGCTGCCCGGCAGCCAGCTGCTCGTCTACCCGATCCTGTGGATCCTGATGCCGAGCGAGGCCAAGGCCACCGCGCTGCGCATGACCCCGACGGCGGGTCCGTCACCGGCCGCTCCGGCGGTCTGACCGCAGGCTACGGCTTGGCCGACAGGGCGTCCGTCAGCAGCCCGACGAGCGCTTCGAGCTGTACGTCGGCAGACGACGACACCTCGTCCGCCGAGCCGTCCAGGGCCCGGGCGGCGAGGCCGGCCTTGCTGTCGATCAGCTCGGCGATCCTGGCGTCGATGGTCTGCGCGGCGATGATGCGCCACGCGGTGACCGGCTCGGTCTGACCGATCCGGTGGCTCCGGTCGATGGCCTGGGTCTGCTCCGCGGAAGTCCAGGACAGCTCGGCCAGCACGATGTTGGAGGCGACCTGCAGGTTGATCCCCACGCCGGCCGCGGTCAGGGAGCAGACCGCGATGTGGACGTCCGGATCGTTCACGAAGGCGTCGAGCTGCTTCTGCCGCGCCTTCGACGTCTGGTCGCCGCGGATCGAGGAGAACCGGATGCCGCGCTTGGCGAAGGTCTCCTCGGCGACGTCCATCACGTCGATGTGCTTGGCGAAGAACACGACCTTTCCAGCGCTGCGGGCCAGCTGTGCCGCGTAGTCGGCGGCCAGGCCGGCCTTGGCCTGCCCGATGCGTCGCATCATGCTGAACACGTTCTCGTCGTTCTTCTTCGTGGCCGTGGCCTTGCGCTCCCGGGTGGCGATCCTGCGCACCAGGTCGTGGTCGATGCCCTGGACCACGGACCCGGACTTCCGCCTCGCTAGCGCGGTCTCGTACTGCGACACCAGGCGTTGGGCCAGGTCGCGCTCGGCCTATCGGATCGAGCGGCTGGCCTGGTCGTCGAGCTCCACGGGGAGGTCGGCGATGCGGCGGGCGGGGATGTCGGCGGCCACGT
>JAVEDA010000100.1 GCA_030841195.1 Actinomycetota bacterium
GGCAACCGCCGCCTGCGGGTCGTGGTCGACGCCGGGAACGGGATGGGCGGGCACACCGTCCCGACCGTGCTCGCGGGGCTGCCCGTCGACCTGGTGCCGATGTACTTCGAGCTGGACGGCACCTTCCCCAACCACGAGGCCAACCCGCTGGACCCGGCCAACCTGGTCGACCTGCAGGCGCGGGTGCTGGCCGAGGGCGCCGACATCGGCCTCGCCTTCGACGGCGACGCCGACCGCTGCTTCGTCATCGACGAGCAGGGGGACCCGGTGTCGCCGTCCGCGGTCACGGCGCTGGTCGCCGTCCGCGAGCTGGCCAAGCACCCCGGCGCGGCCGTGATCCACAACCTGATCACCTCCCGGGCGGTCCCGGAGATCGTCATCGAGCACGGCGGTACGCCGGTGCGGACCCGGGTCGGTCACTCGTTCATCAAGGCCGAGATGGCCCGCACCGACGCGGTGTTCGGCGGCGAGCACTCGGCCCACTACTACTTCCGCGACTTCTGGCGGGCCGACACCGGCATGCTCGCGGCGCTGCACGTGCTGGCGGCGCTGGGCGAGCAGGGTGAGCCGCTGTCCCGGCTGGCATCGGCGTACGAGCGCTACGTCGCCTCCGGCGAGATCAACAGCGAGGTGGCCGACCAGGCGGCGGCCACCAAGGCCGTCCGGTACGCGTTCGAGACCCGCGCCGGCGTCGAGGTGGACGAGCTGGACGGGCTGACGGTCAACGGCCCGGACTGGTGGTTCAACCTGCGGCCGTCCAACACCGAGCCGCTGCTGCGGCTCAACGTGGAGGCGCCCGACCGGCCGCGGATGCAGCTGCTGCGCGACGAGGTGCTAGCCATTGTCCGACCCGGCGCGACCAACGAGAAGGAGACCTGAGCCGTGCAGCTCGACCCCCGCCTGATGGAGATCCTGGCCTGCCCGCAGTGCCACTCCCCGCTGCGCGCCGAGGAAGGCGGTGAGCACGGGGACGAGCTGGTCTGCACCTCCTCGACCTGCGGGCTCGCCTACCCGGTCCGGGACGACATCCCGGTGCTGCTGATCGACGAGGCCCGACGGCCGTGAGCCCTGGGCAGCCGGACGACGCCGCCCTCGACGACCCGGCTGCGCTGGCCGACCTCGACCGCGACGGGATGCTCCTGGCTGTCGCCACGGCCGGCGCCCAGGTGCGCGAGGCGCTGGTCCTGGTCGAGCCCGAGACCCTGGCGGGCCTCTCCGGCGACCGGCCGCGCGCCGTCGTGGTCACCGGGATGGGCGGCTCCGGGATCGCCGCGGACGTCGCCGGGGCCGTCGCCGGCCGGACCTGCCCGGTGCCCGTGGTGGCCCACCGGGGCCACCGCCTGCCGGGCTGGGTCGGTCCGATGGACCTCGTGGTGGCCGTGTCCTGCTCGGGCGGCACCGAGGAGACGCTGTCGGCCACCGACGAGGCGCTCCGGCGGGGCGCCCAGGTGGTCACCGTCGGTGCTGCCGGTTCGCCGCTGGCAGCCCGCAGCGACGGCGGCCGCGCGCTGCACCTGCGGGTCGACGCGCACGGCCGGATGCCGCGGGCGAACCTGTGGGGGCTGGCCGTTCCCGTCCTCATGGTCCTGGACGCGGTCGGACTGGCCGACGTGCCGCGGGACCTCCTGTCCCGGACCGCCGACGAGCTGGACCGGCTGGCCGAGCACTGCGCGCCGGCGGTCGACAGCCTGGAGAACCCGGCCAAGGCGATCGCCCTGCAACTGGTGGGCACGCTGCCCTACATCTGGGGGGCCAGCGAGGTCGCCAGCGTCGCGGCGGCGCGGACCGCGGCCCAGCTGGCCGAGAACGCCAAGTACCCGGCCGTGCACGGCCCGCTCACCGAGGTGCACCACAACCAGGTGGTGGTGATGGCCGGCGTGTTCGGCGCACTCGCGTCCGACGGCGCCGACGACGACATCTTCCGGGACCGGGTGGACGACGGGCCGGGCCGGCCGCGGCTGCGGCTGCTGGTGCTGAGGGACACCGACGAGGTGCCCGAGGTGGCGCGCCGGGCGGACGCGTCGCACCGGGTCGCCGAGCGGTACAACGTGGCGAGCAGCGAGCTGCGCGCGGAGGGCGAGCACCCGCTGTCCCGGCTGGCCAGCCTGGTGGCGGTACTCGACTTCGCCACGGTCTACCTGGCGCTCGCGCAGGGCATCGACCCCTCGCCCATCGCGCCGATCGTCGCGCTCAAGGCCGGCCTTGCCGAGGGTGCCCTGTGAGCGCCACCGGCGGCAACCGGGCGATCGTCGCGGCGCTGTTCGCCAACATCGGCATCGCAGTCACCAAGTTCATCGCGTTCCTGCTGACCGCGTCGTCCTCGATGCTTGCCGAGTCGATCCACTCGGTCGCCGACTCGGGCAACCAGCTGCTGCTGCTCGTCGGCGGCCGCCGGTCCCAACGCGCCGCAACGCCGGAGCACCCGTTCGGCTACGGACGGGAGCGTTACGTCTACGCGTTCATCGTCTCGGTGGTGCTGTTCAGCGTCGGCGGCCTGTTCGCGCTGTATGAGGGCTACCACAAGCTTCAGCACCCGGAGCCGATCGACGCCTGGAAGTGGGTGCCGGTGCTCGTGCTGGTGGTGGCGATCGGTCTCGAGTTCTACTCGTTCCGCACCGCGATCCACGAGTCCAACCAGGTGCGCGGCACCCTGACCTGGGTGCAGTTCATCCGCCGGGCCAAGGCGCCCGAGCTGCCGGTCGTGCTGCTCGAGGACTTCGCCGCCCTGATCGGCCTGGTGCTCGCCCTGTTCGGCGTCGGGCTCACCCTGATCACCGACGACGGCACCTGGGACGGCATCGGCACGGTCGCGATCGGCGCGCTGCTGGTCTGCGTCGCGGTCGTCCTGGCGATCGAGACCAAGAGCCTGCTGCTCGGGGAGGGCGCCACGCCCGAGGCGGTGGCCCGGATCGAGGCCGCCCTGCTCGCCGACGACGCGGTGCAGCGCATCATCCACATGAAGACGATGCACCTGGGGCCGGACGAGCTGCTGGTGGCGGCCAAGATCGGGGTCGCGGGCACCGACAGCGCCGCGGCGGTGGCGCGCACCATCGACGCGGCCGAGGCTCGGATCCGGGCGGTCGAGCCGGTGGCCAGGATGATCTACCTCGAGCCGGACATCGACCTCGGCCAGGGTGACCGATCCGCCCCCGGCCGCTAGACTGGGTCCCGGAGCACGGCGTCACTGATGGGTTGGCCCTGAGGGGCCGCGCCGGGCACACGCTCCGCCAGCACTGTCCACGTCGTGCTGGCCCACGCCCATCCGCGCATCCATCGGGCCGCCCCGCGTGCGGCCCAGTCGGGAGACGTCACACATGACTGCCACCACGCTGAAGCCCGGCGACTACAAGGTCGCCGACCTGTCCCTCGCTGAGTACGGCCGCAACGAGATCCGGCTGGCCCAGCACGAGATGCCGGGCCTGATGGCCCTGCGCGAGGAGTTCGGCCCGAGCCAGCCGCTGGCCGGCGCCCGGATCGCCGGCTCGCTGCACATGACGGTGCAGACCGCCGTGCTCATCGAGACCCTCGTCGAGCTCGGTGCCGACGTCCGCTGGGTCTCCTGCAACATCTTCTCCACCCAGGACCACGCCGCGGCCGCCGTCGTGGTCGGGCCCGACGGCACCGTCGACGCGCCGGCCGGCACGCCGGTCTACGCCTGGAAGGGCGAGACCCTGCCGGAGTACTGGTGGTGCACCGAGCAGATGCTGGTCTGGCCGGACGGCAAGGGCCCGAACATGCTGCTCGACGACGGCGGCGACGCCACCCTGCTGATCCACAAGGGCACCGAGTTCGAGAAGAACGGTGCGGTCCCGAGCACCACCGAGGACGACTCCGAGGAGTACGGCGTCATCCTCGACCTGCTGCGCGCCTCGATCGGGGCCGACCCGTCGAAGTACACGCGGATGGGCGAGGGCATCAAGGGCGTCACCGAGGAGACCACCACCGGTGTGCACCGCCTCTACGAGTTCGCCAAGACCGGCGAGCTGCTGTTCCCGGCCATCAACGTCAACGACTCGGTGACCAAGAGCAAGTTCGACAACAAGTACGGCACCCGGCACTCGCTGATCGACGGCATCAACCGCGCCACCGACGTCCTGATGGGCGGCAAGGTCGCGGTCGTGCTCGGCTACGGCGACGTGGGCAAGGGCTCGGCCGAGTCGCTGCGCGGCCAGGGCGCCCGGGTCATCGTCACCGAGATCGACCCGATCTGCGCGCTGCAGGCAGCCATGGACGGCTACCAGGTCGCCACCCTCGAGGACGTCGTCGAGACCGCGGACATCTTCATCACCGCCACCGGCAACAAGGACATCATCTCGGCCGCCGACATGGCCCGGATGAAGCACCAGGCGATCGTGGGCAACATCGGCCACTTCGACAACGAGATCGACATGGCCGGCCTGGCCCGCACCCCGGGCGTCCGGCGGAACACGATCAAGCCGCAGGTCGACGAGTGGGTCTTCGCCGACGGCCACTCGATCATCGTGCTGTCCGAGGGCCGGCTGCTGAACCTCGGCAACGCCACCGGTCACCCGAGCTTCGTGATGTCGAACTCGTTCGCGAACCAGACGATCGC
>JAVEDA010000147.1 GCA_030841195.1 Actinomycetota bacterium
TGTGCTGGTCGTGGTGTGGCCCACGGCCACCCGTTTCGACGCCGCCCGCGGCAGCGCCTCGCCCTGGATCCACACGATGGCCCCCCGACGGCCCATCGACCGGGTGCGCTCGGCCCAGGCGTCCCACGACCGTGAGGAGCGGGTCGCCCTTCGCGACCATGTCCCCGCCTTCGACGAGGTCGTCGACACGATCGAGACCAGGCTCGAGCAGGAGCAGGTCCGCCGCTGCGTGCAGGGCCTCACCGACCTCCAGCGCGAGTCGGTGACCCTGGCCTACTACGGCGGCCACACCTACCAGCAGGTCGCCGAGCTCCTCGAGGTGCCGCTCGGCACCGTGAAGACCCGGATGCGGGACGGCCTGATCCGGCTGCGTGACTGCCTGGGCGTGATGGCGTGACCGACCACGACCTCCACACCCTGACCGGCGCCTATGCGGCCGACGCGCTCGACCCCGTCGATCGGGACGTCTTCGAGCGTCACCTGGAGACCTGCGACTCCTGTCGCGCGGAGGTCCGCGAGCTGCAGGCCACGACGGCCCGGCTCGCGGTCGGCGTCAGCGCGACGCCGCCGGCCGCATTGCGGGACCGGGTCCTCGCCGAGGTGGGGCGGACCCGCCAGCTGTCCCCGCACGGTGACGTCGTCCGGCTGGAGCAGCGGCGCAACCGCCCCTGGTACCGGCAGCCTGCGACCGCGGCCGCCGCCGTCCTGCTCGTGGTGGCGATCGGGCTGGGCGGGTTGGCTGTCCAGGAGAACCGGCAGAAGGCCGACGCCGAGCGGCTGGCCGAGCGGATAACGGCTGTTGCCGTCGACCCGCAGCGGACCATCGACACGGTGCCGGTCGCTCACGGCGGCACCGGGACGGTGGTCGCCGCGGACGGCATCGCGATCTTCCACGGCAGCGACCTGCCGCGACTGCGCGACGGGCGGGCGTACCAGCTGTGGCGGATCTCCGGTCAGGAGTCGCAGTCGGCCGGCGTCCTGGGCCGCGGCGGCGAGCTGACCGGTGTGGTGACCGACCTGGGTCCCGGCGACGCCGTGGGCGTCACTGTGGAGCCTGCCGCCGGCTCGTCCCAGCCGACCAGCGACCCGGTGTTCCTGGTCAGGCCGGCCTGAGCGGCCTGGGCGACCTGAGCTGCCTGGACGGTCCGGTCTGCCTGGGCGATCTGGGCGGACCGGCCGGTGAGCCGCAGCCAGAGCCGCGACGGCGGCACCTCGGGCGGGCGGGGCGTGACCAGCAGGACCAGGCCGAGCAGCAGCGCAGCGACCAGGGCGTCGATCCAGTAGTGGTTGGCCGTCACCACGACCACCAACGTGGTGAGCACGGGGTGCGCGATGATCAGCCAACGCCAGCGGGTGCGCGCGGTCCGGACGACCACGACCGCGATCAGCAGCGCCCAGCCGACGTGCAGGCTCGGCATCGCGGCGAACTGGTTGGCCACGGTGGCCGCGCCGCCGTCGTAGGCCGACGGGCCGAACGCGGCCATCGTGTCGAGGAAGCCGAGGCTGGACAGCATCCGCGGCGGCGCGAGCGGCATCGCGGTGTGCAGCACCAGGGCGAAGGCGGTGAGCGTGATGATCCCGCGGCGGGCCCAGCGGTACTCCGGCGGTGGCCGGCGCAGCCAGCCCCAGGCGAGGAACGCCAGGGTGATCGGGAAGTGCACGATCACGTAGTACCAGTTGGCCGCCTTGAGGACGTCGGGCCACTGCAGCACCCAGTCCTGCAGGGTCTCCTCGTCCGGCAGGTGCATGAGCCGCTCGACGTCCCAGACCTGCCAGGCGTTGGCGATCGCCAGGTCGTCGTGACCGGCGATGGCGAGGCGTGCCAGCCGGTAGCCCACGAACAGCGTCACCAGCAGGACGATCTCGCGCAGGAGCCCCGGCCGCGTCGGGGCCGGGGACGTCGAGGTGACTCCGGTAGGCCCACCGTCCCCGAGGCCCACCGTCACCGCACTGCACCGCACCTGGCCAGGGTGTCACGAAACACCGTCAGTTGCTCTGTAGTTGCCGACCGAACCGCCGTCCCGAGGGTCAGGTCACCTGGTCGATGGCGCGTCCGAAGACTGCGGGGGCGGCCGAGGCCAGCGGGACCAGGCTGCGCCGCAAGGCCGGGCGGGCCGTCACCGACAGCAGAGCAGTCGCCGACCACCGGTACCTCCGGGTCGCCCGCCGCCAGGCCGACGGGTAGTCCTGCGGGCGTCCGGCGGCGACCGCCGCCACCGCCGCGGCGGCCGTGGCCAGCCCGACGGCCACGCCCTCGCCGGTCAGCGCGTCCACGTAGCCGGCGGCGTCGCCGGCGAGCAGAACCCGCCCGGAAAGAGGCGATCGGGCCGACTGGCGCAGCGGGCCGGCCCCGAGCACCGCGTTGGCCGGCTGGGCCCCGCGCAGCCGGGCCAGCAGGGCCGGGAAGCCGGCCAGCGCCTCGTCGTACGACCTCCCGCCCGGCCCCAGCACGGCGACGCCGACCAGTCCGTCGCCGACCGGGGTGACGTAGGCCTCGGCGTGCTCGCCCCAGTAGACCTCGACGTGCCGCGACCAGGGCGCGACCAGGTAGTGACGGCGCAGGCCGTAGCGGGCCGGCCGCCCCGGGGGCGGAGCAACCTGCAGCCCGAGCGACCGGCGTACCGGTGAGTGCAGGCCGTCGGCGGCCACCAGCCAGCCCGCCCGGATCCCGGCGGCGGTGACCCCCTCCCCGTCCTGCTCGATCGCTCGCACGCTGCCGCAGACCCGGTCGACCCCGACCTGCTGGGCCCGGGCGGCCAGCGCGGCGTGCAGCGTGGTGCGGCGGACCCCGACGCCCGGGCCGGCCCGGAAGTTCGCGGCCACCGCGCGGCCCGGCGACAAGTAGCGGATCCCCACGAACGGCCGGCCGGTCACCGGCACGCCCAGTCGGCCGAGCGCGGCAACCGCAGCCGGCATCAGGCCCTCCCCGCAGGCCTTGTCGACGGGGACGTCCCGCGGCTCGACGACGGCAACCGACAGTCCCGCGGCGCGAGCACCGATCGCGACCGCGAGCCCCACCGGGCCGCCACCCGCGACCAGCAGGTCCACGTCGGTCACACCAGGCTCCGCAGCGCCTGCTCCTCGGCCGCGATCCGGACCCGCAGCAGCGCGGCGTTCGCCACGGTGAACACAGCGGCGGTAACCCAGGCGGTGTGCACCAGCGGGAGGGCGATGCCTTCGAGCACCACGGCCAGATAGTTGGGGTGCCGCAGGAACCGGTACGGACCGGAGGTCACGGTGGACAGTCCCGGCACGACCACGATCCGGGTGCACCACTGACGGCCGAGCGAGCTGATGCACCA
>JAVEDA010000248.1 GCA_030841195.1 Actinomycetota bacterium
CCAGGACGACGAGAAGATGCGCCAGGCGATCTCGGTTGGGAAGGGGCCTGACGTCGGCCTGTCCTACTCCACGGACATCGTCGGCAACTTCTGCTCGACCGGCGCCTGGCGGGACCTGGGGCCGTGGCTCGACCGGGACAACGTGGACATCAACCAGCTGCTGCCGATCGTGCGCGGCTACACGGAGTACAACGGCACCCGCTGCGCGATGCCGATGCTGGCCGACACGTACGGGCTCTACTACAACAAGAAGATGCTCGCCGCGGCCGGCTACACCGCGCCACCGAAGACCCTGAGCGAGCTCAAGCAGATGACACTCAAGCTCACCACGAAGAAGCCGGACGGGAGCATCGACGTGGCCGGCTTCGTTCCGTCGACCACCTACTACGAGAACTCCTCAGCCCACCTGGCACCCAGCTTCGACGCAACCTGGCTCACGGCCGACGGGAAGTCGAACCTGGCCGGGGACCCGGACTGGAAGGCCATGATGCTGTGGCAGCAGGACTTCGCCGACGCCATGGGTGCCAAGGAGGTGGCGAAGTTCAACGCCGGCAAGGGCGAGGAGTTCTCCGGTGACAACGACTTCCAGAAGGGCCGGGTGGCCATGATGATCGACGGCGAGTGGCGGGTCGCGTTCCTGAAGGACCAGGCCCCCGACGTCGACTTCGGGACAGCCCCGTTCCCGGTGCCGGACGACCAGGCCGACCGCTACGGCGCCGGCTACGTGACGGGGAACATCATGGGCATCTCCAAGGGGTCGAAGAACCCCGAGGCGGCCTGGGCGCTGATCAAGTACCTCACCCTGGACACGGGCGCGATCGTCAAGCTGGCCAACGGGATCAAGAACGTGCCGACGACGCACGCCGCCCTCGCGTCCCCGGACCTGCAGGTCGATGACGCGTTCAAGACGTTCCTCGACGTGTTCGAGAACCCGGCCAGCCAGACCTCCCCGTCGACCGCCAACGGCGCGGTCTATCAGAACCAGTTCGGCGACTTCTTCCAGCAGTGGGAGCGGGGCAAGGTGTCCGACCTGGATGCCGGGCTGGCGAAGACCGATGAACAGATCGACAAGGCGCTGCAGCTCGGCCAGGCGCCGTAACCGGACTCGTCGTGGCCCTCACACTGACCCGTACGCCGGTGGCGCCGCCGCTTGTTCGCAAGCGGCGCCGCAACGGTCGCCTGGTCATGCTGCTGATGGCGCCCTGGACGATCGGTTTCCTGGTCTTCTTCGTCTACCCGCTGATCGCCACGGTCTGGTACTCCTTCACCCGGTTCGATCTGCTGTCGCCGCCGGAGTTCGTCGGACTGAGGAACTACCGGTACTTCCTGTTCGACGACCCCAACTCCTGGAAGGCATTGCGGAACACCTTCTGGTTCGTGGTGTTCATGATGCCGGCGCGGCTCGTCTCCGCCCTTCTCATCGCACAGCTCCTGACCAGGATCAGGCGCGGCGGCAGCTTCTTCCGGACAGTCTTCTTCCTGCCCGCGCTCGCGCCTCCGGTGGCGGCCACCATCGCCTTCGCCTTCCTGTTCAACCCGGCCACCGGCGCGGTCAACACGTTCCTCGGGTGGTTCGGCGTGGAGGGACCGCTGTGGCTCAGCGACCCGGCCCTGGCCAAGCCAGTCCTGCTCACCCTCGGCGTGTGGGGCCTGGGCGACATCATGATCATCTTCCTGGCGGCCCTGCTGGACGTGCCGGTCGAGCAGTACGAGGCGGCCGACCTGGACGGAGCCGGGCCGGTGCAGCAGTTCCGCTACATCACGCTGCCGAACCTCTCACCGGTGCTGCTGTTCGCGGCGATCACGGGGGTGATCGACGCCCTGCAGTACTTCACCCAGGCGGCCGTCGCTTCGGCGCTCGCCTCCGGCGTGGCGACCACAGGTGGCGGCACGGCCTCCTCGCTGGGGTACCCCAGCGGCTCGACGCTCACCTATCCACTGTGGCTCTATCAGATGGGATTCCAGAACTTCTACCTCGGCTATGCCTGCGCGATGGCGGTCATCCTGCTCGTGATCAGCTTGGTGTTCGTGTCGTTCATGCTGCGCCGGTCGGCTGCCTTCCTCGGCACCGAGGACCTGCGATGAGGGCAGCCCGCCACCGCAACGACCGGCTCCTGGGGATCGCCGAGCACTCGATGGCCATCCTGCTGGTGGCGGTCTTCCTGGGGCCGATCGTGCTCATCGTCCTGACGGCGTTCATGACCTCGGGGCAGACCCTCACGTCGGACCTGTGGCCGCACGAGTGGCGGCTGTCGAACTTCCGGGAGGTGTTCGTCGAGGCGCCGTTCCTGACCTGGCTGAAGAACTCGCTCATCTACTCCGTGCTGGCCACCGGATTCATGCTGCTGTCCAGCTTCCCGGCGGCCTACGCGCTGGCCCGGCTGCAGTGGCGCGGGCGGAACCTGGTGCTGCTGGCGGTGATCACCATGATGCTGCTGCCGCCGCAGGTGACGGTCGTGCCCGTCTACCGGATGTGGGCCGAGCTGGGGCTCACCGGCACCTTGTGGCCGCTGATCCTGCCGAACCTCGTCGGGGATGCCTTCTCGGTGTTCCTGCTGCGGCAGTTCCTGCTCACCATCCCGCAGGAGTACTCCGACGCGGCCCGGGTGGACGGTGCCTCTGAGCTGCAGATCATGCTGAAGGTGATTGTGCCGATGGCGAAGCCGGCGATCGCCGCCACGGCCATGTTCATGTTCTTCTTCACCTGGAACGACTACTTCGGTCCGCTGCTCTACACCAGCGACGAGCCCAGCCACTGGACCGTCGCGGTGGGGCTGGCCTCGTTCCGAGCGCTGCACCACGTGCAGTGGAACCTCGTGATGGCGGCCACCGTGCTGGTGATGCTGCCCGTGATCGTCCTGTTCTTCTTCGCCCAGAAGGCCTTCGTCGAAGGCGTCACTCTCACGGGGGTCAAGGGATGAAGGTCGCAGTCGTCGGCGGCGGGTCGACGTACACACCCGAGCTGGTGGACGGGTTCGCCCGGCTGCGCCACCTGCTGCCGGTCGAGGAGCTCGTGCTCACGGACCCGAACCAGGAGCGGCTGGACCTCGTCGGCGGAGTCTCCGAGCGGATCATGGCCAAGCAGGGGCATCCCGGCCGGCTGGTCCGGACGACCGACCTCGACCAGGCGCTCGACGGCGCCTCTGTCGTGCTGCTCCAGCTGCGCGTCGGCGGGCAGGCCGCCCGCAACGTGGACGAGACCCTGCCGCTGCAGTGCGGGTGCGTGGGGCAGGAGACCACCGGAGCAGGCGGGCTCGCCAAGGCGCTGCGCACCGTGCCGGTCGTGCTCGACATCGCCGAGAGGGCGCGCGCCCGGGCCGACGACGAGGCGTGGATCGTGGACTTCACGAACCCGGTGGGGATCGTGACCAAGGCGCTGCTCGACGCCGGCCACCGGGCGGTCGGCCTGTGCAATGTGGCCATCGGCAACCAGCGTGGGGTGGCCAGGCACCTGGCCGTCGACCCCGACCGGGTCGCCCTCGACCATGTGGGGCTGAACCACCTCACCTGGACCCGCCGGGTGCTCGTCGACGGAGTGGACGTCCTGCCCGACCTGCTCGACAGTGCCCCCGAGCTCCTGGCGCGGTCCGGACTTCCGGTGGACCTCCTGCGCCGGCTGGGGGTCTGGCCCTCCTACTACCTGCGGTTCTACTACGCGCACGACGCTGTGGTCGCCGAGCAGAAGGCCGCCCCGTCCCGGGCAGCAGAGGTCGCCGCGATCGAGCGGCAGCTGCTCGACCTCTACGCCGACCCCGCGCTGGACGAGAAGCCGGCCCTGCTCGAGCAGCGCGGCGGCGCCTACTACTCCGAGGCCGCGGTCAACCTGGTGGCATCGCTGGTGGCCGACCGGGGCGACGTGCAGGTGGTCAACCTCCGCAACAACGGCACCCTGCCGTTCCTCGACGACAGCGCCGTGATCGAGGTGCCGGCCCGGGTCGGCAGCACAGGGGTCACCGCGGAGCCGGTCGAGCCGCTCGACCCGTTGTTCGCCGGACTGGTCGCGCACGTCTCGGCGTACGAGCAGCTCGCTCTCGACGCCGCGGTCCACGGCGGGAGGGACCGCGTCTATCGCGCCCTCCTCGCGCACCCGCTGGTCGGGCAGCACGACGTGGCGACCCGGTTGACCGACCTGCTGCTCGACGCCAACCGCGACCACCTGAGGTGGCTGTCATGACCGCCGCCGTGCTCGCGGTCGACGGCGGCAACAGCAAGACCGACGTGGCCCTGGTCGGCATCGACGGCGCGCTGCTCGGGCTCAGCCGTGGCCCCGGCTCCTGCCACCAGAGCATCGGGGTCGAAGAGACCATGCGGGTGCTGGCCGAGCTCGTCGCGGGTGCAGCCGCCGAGGCGGGGCTGGACCCGGCCGGTCCGGTGGCCAGGCACGGCGCGTTCTACCTGGCCGGTGCCGACCTGCCGGTCGAGATCGCGATGCTGGAGAAGCGGCTCACCGACATCGGCTGGACCACCGACGTCGTGGTCGACAACGACACCTTCGCCCTGCTCCGGGCGGGCACCGAGTCACCGGACCGGGTCGCCGTGGTCTGCGGCGCGGGCATCAACTGCGTGGGCGTCTCGGCGTCGGGCGGAGTGGCCCGTTTCCCGTCCCTGGGGCGGGTGTCCGGCGACTGGGGTGGTGGCGGGCAGCTGGGCAGCGAAGCGCTCTGGCTGGCTGTCCGCGCGGAGGACGGGCGCGGCCGGCCGACCGTGCTCAGCCGTGCCGTCCCGGACCACTTCGGTCTGGCGACGGTCGCCGAGGTGTCCGCAGCCTTCCATCTCGGCGACCTGCCCGCAGCGCGGGTGCATGAGCTGACTCCCGTGCTCCTGCGGTGCGCCGGCGCCGGGGACGAGGTGTCCGGTGCGGTGGTGGAGCGGATGGCCGAGGAGGTGGTGCTGCTGGCCACGGTCGCCCTGGGCCGTCTGAATCTGCTGGACCGGTCGGCGGAGCTGGTGCTCGGCGGCGGGGTGCTCGCTGCCCGGGACCCGCTCCTTCTCGGCTCGGTGGAGGCGAAGCTGCACGAGCGGGCACCGCAGGTCGAGATCCGGGTGGTCGACCGGCCGCCCGTGGTCGGCGCGGCCCTCCTTGGGATGGACGCCCTGGGCGCCTCGCCGGCAGCCGTGGCCCGGTTGCGCGAGGCGCTGCTGGATCGGACAGGAGCCTCGCGCTCGGCCGGCTCGGTCGAGTAGACCTGGGGGCATGACCGCAGCCCCCAGCCCCGAGGCCCTGGCCACGACTCGACAGTCCCTGCACCGGGTGGCCGAGCACCTGCTCGCTGCGACCCGCAAGCGGGCGACCGGCGAGATCACCCTGGCGCAGGGAGCCGGCGGCTTCCGGACGCCACCGCTGCCGGACGGCAGTGCGCTGGCCGTCGACGGCACGGTGCTGGTCGTCACCGGGGCCGGCGGTGACCGCCGGGAGCACCTCCGGACCATCGCGCAGGCGGCTGACTTTGCCGGCGTACCGGCTGGGTTTCCCTGGACCAAGTACCCGCCGGCAACCCCGTTCGAGCCGGACGCGCCGCTGACGCTCGACGAGGTCGCGGCTGCCGCGCTCGCCGACTGGTTCAGGTTGGGGCAGGAGGCTCTGTCTGCGCTCGTTGGCGAGGTCGCCGTCGAGAGCCCGAGCGAGCCGCAGATCTTCCCGGAGCACTTCGACCTCGGCATCACCGCCGGCCCCGTCAACTACGGCTTCTCGCCCGGCGACGACGCGCTCGCGGAGCCGTACGTGTACGTGGGCCCGCACCAGCTGCCGCCTCCGGCCGGCGACTTCTGGAACGCGTCGTTCGGTGCCTACCGCACCTGGTCGCAGGTCACGAACACCCAGCAGGCGCTGGACTTCCTGCGCGCCGGGCACTCCTCGCTGGCTCGGTGACGACGTCAGGCCGGACTGTGCATCCAGGGGTCGCGCAGGTCGAGGAACGTCGGCTCGCCCGCCTCGAGCTTGCCCATCTCTTCCATCTGCGCCGCGAGCTCCGGCGGCGCCTCCTTCTTCTCCCCCTCGCGGGCGGCGGCCTCGGAGGTGAAGTAGAGCACTGCGGTGTAGCCGTCCGGGTCGTGCCCGATCCCGAGGCTGCCGAGGATCTCCGGCCGGTACGCGGCCCAGGCCTCGGAGTCCTGGCTCATCAGCTCGCGAGCCCGCGCAGGGTCGCTGCTGTGTCCCTGGATCACCTGGACGAAGCCCGCCTCGTCGGGGTTGCCGGCCAGGTCGACGTCCACCTGGTCGCTCTCGGTGAACGTCGGCTCGTTGGTGAAGAGCTTCGACATCTGGGTCCACCACTGGTCCTGCTCCGGCCGGTCGCTGTTGCGCCGGGCCGCGTCCTCGGACTCGAACCTGACAACGGCGATGAGCTGGCCGGCATCGGTGACCCCGCCGGTCGATCCGAGCCAGCCGATCGCGCCGGGGGAGACCTCGTCGACCCACCGGTCCACGGCCGCTCGCATCTCGTCCTTGTCGCTGACCATGCCCTGGATGATCTGCACGAACATCGTGGTCCTCCTCCGCCGGCGAACGCTCTGTCCCCGCCGACGTTAGGCCTGTCGGCCCTCCGCGTCGACACCTGAGCTTCGCCGGGTGGAACGGTGCCGGGCGCGCGGGCGTTCACCGCAGCGTGACGTCGCCCGCCCAGCCCGCCGTACCGCCTGCCCTGCCGGCCGGTGCCGCCCCGCCCCGTCGGTGGCTGGGGCAGGAGGTCTGGCTCGTCTTCGCCCTGTCGCTGGGCACGTCCGGCCTGCGGGCACTGCTCCACCTGCTGGACGACCTGACCAGCGGCACGGCGCTGCAGAACCAGGCAGCGGTGCTGAACGGCTCGCAGGCGCCGGGTCGCCCGTGGCTGGACCTGGCCCTGCAGCTGACGTCGATCGCTGCCGGCCTGGTGCCCGTGCTGCTGGCCGCCCACCTGCTCGTGCGGTCCGGGGAGAGCCTGCGCACCCTGGGCCTGGACGCCGGCCAACCCCGCAAGGACCTCGTTCGAGGCGTGCTGCTCGCCGCCGTGGTCGGCGGCACCGGCCTGGCCTTCTACCTGGCGGCACATGCGGCCGGGGCCAACCTGGTGGTGGTGGCCGAGGACCTCCCGGCTGTGTGGTGGCGAATCCCGGTGCTGGTGCTGTCGGCGGCCCAGAACGCGATCCTCGAGGAGGTGCTGGTCGCCGGCTACCTGCTGCACCGGCTCCGCCAGCTCGGCTGGTCGGACAACCGGGCGCTGCTGGTGAGCGCGCTGCTGCGCGGCAGCTACCACCTCTACCAGGGCTTCGGCGGCTTCGCGGGGAACCTCGCGATGGGGCTGCTGTTCGGCCGGCTCTACCAGCGCTGGGGCCGGGTGACTCCGCTGGTGGTGGCGCACACCCTGATCGACGTGGTGGCCTTCGTCGGGTACGCCGAGCTGGCCGGCCACGTCTCCTGGCTCCCGACCGCCTGACCTGCGCCCGCTCAGCCGGGGACGGCCTCCGCGGTCCGGAGGATCGACGCGACGGCGGCCACCGCCTCGGCTGCCCGCGGACCCTCGCCGCGGACCAGCACCGTCTGGCCGGCGACGGCACCGAGCCCCATCACCGCGAGCACGCTGCGCGCGTTGACCTCGTCCCGGCCGTCCACGCTGAGCCACACCCGGGCGTCGACGCCGGTCGCGGCCCGGGTCACCTGGCCGGCCGGGCGCGCGTGCAGGTCCGCGGCCAGCACCGCGGCCTCCTCGACCACCACCTCATGGTCAGAGCTTGCGGACATCGCGCGCCCCCTCCGCCGCAGCCACGACCTCGGCCAGCGTGGCACCGCCGGACGCCGTCACCGCCGCGGCCACCGCGCCCTCGACGAACGGGGCGTCGGCGAGCATCACGTCGGTGCCGTCCTCCTGGTCGGCGAGGAACGCCTTGGCAGTGAGGACCGCGCTGCCCAGGTCGGGCAGGATCAGCACGCCGGCGCCGGCGGACACCTTCTCGACCGCGCCGACCAGGGCGTCCAGGCTGGTGCCGAGCCGGCCGTCCTCGGTGCCGCCCACGCCGACGATCCGGACCGCCCCGGCGCTGACCTGCGCGGCGACGTCGGCCGCACCCTCGGCGATCGCCCGGCTGTGGGAGATGAGCACGATGCCGACCGTGGGGATCTCACTGCTTGTGCTGGCCTCAGTCATTGCATCTATCCTCATCTGTGTTCGACGATGCTGAACAAGAATCGGCGCGCGGGAGCGGGCCAGGAACCAGGGGAGCGGCATGATCCAGTCGGTCGACCGCGCGGCGCGGATCCTGCACGAGCTCGGCTCGGGCAGCCCCACCCTCGGCGTGACCGAGATCGGCGCCCGGCTGGACCTGGCCAAGCCGACCGTGCACGGCCTGCTGCGCACGCTGGAGCAGAGCGGCCTGGTCAGCCAGGACGTCGCGACCGGCCGGTACTCGCTCGGCCCCCGGGTGCTGCAGCTCGGCAACGCCTACCTGGCCGGCTCCGAGCTGCGGTCCCGCTCGATGCTGCGGGCCGGTTCGCTGGCCCGCCAGGTCAACGAGGCCGTCTGGGTGTCGGTGCTGGTGGACGACGCCGTGATGGTGGTGCACCACGAGTTCCGGCCGGACGATGCCGTACAGATCCTCGAGGTCGGTGCGACGATCCCGTGGCACGCGTGCGCGCTCGGCCAGGCGATCGTGGCCGCCATGCCGGCCCCGGAGGTCGAGGCCCTGGTGGCGGCCCCGTTGCGCGCGCTGACCGGCCGCACCCGGACCGCACCGGATGCCGTCCGCAAGGCGCTGGCGGCCGTCGCGGACAAGGGGTTCGCGGTGGAGAACCAGGAGGCCAATGTCGGCGACGGCGGCATTGCGGCCGCCATCTTCGACCACGGCGGCCGGGCGGTCGGCTCGATGGGCGTGGTCGGCCCCGCGGAACGCCTGCTGCAGCGGCAGGCCCGGAGCAAGCTGTCGCGGGCCGTGGTCGACACGGCTCGGGCGGTCTCCCGCGACCTGGGCGCGTCTCGCGGCCTGCAGGGGGACCCGCGCGTCACGCATCGGGACCGACCCCCGCGCTGAGCAGGTCATGACCCGGGCCCGCCCAGGGTCGCGGCCAGGGCGTGCAGCAGCAACGCGGTCGAGGTCGCGCCAGGGTCCTGGTGCCCGACGCTGCGGGCTCCGAGGTAGCTGGCCCGGCCCTTGAGCGCCTGCAGCGGGATGGTCGCCTCGG
>JAVEDA010000355.1 GCA_030841195.1 Actinomycetota bacterium
CGACTTGCTGCCGGCGACATCTCGGCCGGACAGTTCGCGGCCCTCGACGCCCTCCGCCGCGAGATCGAGCTGCAGCCGGCCGGCACCGACCCACTGGCCGTCGCGGACCGCGAGGAGGACGTGTCCAGCTGGCTGTCCCGCCACGGAGTCGCGCAGGAGTGGCTGCTGGCACCGACGCTGGCCCGCGCCGGAGTGACACCCGAGTGGTGCGACCGGGTGGCCGAGGTGCTCCCGGGGCCGGAGCTCGAGCCGGGCCTGGAATGGGTCGTGAGCACCCTGTCGGCGGCCACCCTGCTCGGTGAGGTGAAGGAGTCGACCCGTCGGATCTCCGAGCTGGTCGCCGCGGTCAAGTCCTACTCGCAGCTGGACCGGGCCTCGGTCCAGCCGACCGACGTCACCGAAGGGCTGGAGAGCACCTTGGTGATGCTGAGGCACCGCATCCCGCCCGGAGTGTCGGTGGTGCGGGAGTACGCCACCGACGTACCTCGGATCGACGCCATCGCCGGTGAGCTCAACCAGGTCTGGACCAACTTGATCGAGAACGCCCTCGACGCGATGGATGGCGCCGGCACGCTGCGGGTGTCGGCCCAGCCGGACGGCGACGGCGTGGTGGTCGAGATCGCCGACACCGGCTCCGGCCTGTCGACCGAGGCGCGGGACCACGCCTTCGAGCCGTTCTTCACCACCAAGGGGGTCGGCAAGGGCACCGGGCTCGGCCTGGACATCTCCCGCCGCGTGGTCGTCGACCGGCACCACGGCGAGATCGCCATCGACTCCCGGCCGGGGGAGACGGTGCTGAAGGTCCGCCTCGGGCCTCGCGGCGCGTCCTGACGCCGCATTACTGTCCTGTGCGTGGACGACCTGACTGACCTGTTCCAGCGGGCGGCCGCGCACGCCGCGGCCTACCGGGCCAGCCTCGACGAGGCGCCCGTCGGCGTGCCCCCCGACCTCGCAGCGCTTCGGTCTGCGCTCGCCGGTGACGGGCTGGCGGATGCGTCCCGGTCACCGGGCGACGTCCTCGCCGAGCTGGTGGCAGCGGCGACCCCGGGGCTGGTGGCGACCGCGGGGCCCCGCTACTTCGGCTTCGTCGTTGGCAGCTCGCTGCCCGCGGCGGCCGCGGCCGACATGATGACGAGCGCATGGGACCAGAACGCGTTCAACGGCGTCCTGTCGCCGGCCGCCGTAGTGGCCGAGGAGGTCGCCGGCGGCTGGCTCAAGGAGCTGCTCGGCATCCCCGCGACCGCCTCGGTCGGCTTCGTGACCGGCGCGCAGGAGGCCAACACGGTGGCACTCGCCGCGGCCCGGCAGCACGTGCTGGCCACGGCCGGGTGGGACGTCGCGCGGGACGGGTTGCACGGCGCGCCGCGGGTCAGGGTCGTCGTCGGCGGGGAGCGGCACGCCACCGTCGACCGGGCGCTGCGACTGCTCGGCCTCGGCACCGCGTCGGTCGAGCCGGTAGCGGTGGACGGCAACGGGGCCATCGACGTGGCGGACCTGGAGCGGGTCCTCGCGTCGGCCCCGGCCGGGCCGACGATCGTCTGCCTGCAGGCAGGGAACGTGAACACCGGCGCCTGCGACGACCTGCGGGCGGCCTGCGACCTTGCCCACCGGCACAACGCCTGGGTGCACGTCGACGGAGCGTTCGGCCTGTGGGCCGCCGCCACCCCGGCACTGCGGCACCTGGTCGACGGGGTGGAGCTCGCCGACTCGTGGGGCTGCGACGGTCACAAGTGGCTCAACGTCCCCTACGACTGCGGGTTCGTCTTCTGCTCGCGACCGGAAGTCCACGGCGCGGCCGTCTCGTACACGGCCGCGTACCTCGTCGGCACGACCGGCGTCGCCGCGGGGACCTCGGACTTCACCCTCGAGTCGTCCCGGCGGGCCCGCGGGTTCGCGGTCTGGGCCGCGCTGCGCCAGCTCGGCCGGGACGGCGTGTCCGAGCTCGTCGAGCGGAACTGTCGCCTGGCCCGCCGGTTCGCGGAGTCGCTCACGGCCGGAGGGGCCGAGGTGGCCAACGACGTGGTGCTCAACCAGGTGCTCGTCGGCTTCGGTGCCGACGACCGCACCGACCGTGTCATCGACCGGGTGCAGCGGGACGGCACCTGCTGGCTCGGCGGCACCACCTGGGGCGGCCGCCGCCTGATGCGCATCTCGGTGTCGAGCTGGTCGACCACCGAGGCCGACGTGGACCGCTCGGTGGCCGCCATCCTGCGGGCCGCCGCGGACTGATCGCGCGGTCCAGGCCCTCGATGCGTTGCCGTGCCAGAAGTGGACCCGTTGCCGTCGTGTTGCGCGTGACGCCAGCCGGTCCGCTTCGGACTGGCCAGTTCGCGGCCGATCTGTCGGCGGCTAGCCCTCCTGGGGGCGGTGGTAGCCGAAGAAGCCGCGCTTCTTGATCAGCTCCGAGACCTCGGGCGGCACCATCGACTCCCAGGTGGTGTCCTCGGTCGGGATCCGTTGCAGCACGTCGCGGCTGAGGATGGGCAGGTAGTCCGGCTTGTAGCTGTCCAGGTGCACGAAGCTGCCGCGACCCGCGAGGTAGTCGTACAGCGGCTGCAGGTAGTCGGCCACCACGACGTTCTCGACCGTCGTGACCTCGTCGTCGCGCAGCATCGGGTAGACGAACAGTCGCAGGTCGTTCTTGAACAGCCGGCCGAAGCTCTCCAGGATGCCGCCGGGCAGGTCGGCGTGGCTGGTCTCGTCGAACAGGTCGATCAGGCTGGGCACCCCCATCACCATCCCGATCCGCCCGTCGGTGCGCCAGGCCAGGTAGGCAGCAAGCCGGTGGTAGGCGTCGAAGTCGGAGATGAGCACCGTCATCCCGCAGGCGGCGAGCAGGTCGGCCCGGGCCAGGAAGTCGCGCCGGTCGACGTCGTCACCGCCGGCCCGCAGGTTGGCCATCGTGAGCTCGGTCAGCACGAGCACGTCCCGCTCCGCCACCTCGGGGTCGGCCTCGAACTTCACCAGCGCCGAGTCGAGCATGTCGATGTTGACGACCGTCGGCGGGCGGAAGCTGCCACGCTCCACCAGGATCGCCTTCTTGCGCAGCACCTCGCTGGGCTGCAGCACCTCGCGGTCCGGGCCGAACATCGCCGCACCGCTCAGCCCGACCTGCACCAGCTTGAGCGCCATCAGCCGGTTGTCGACCGAGCGGAACTCGATGCCCTTGAGCTGGATCATGTCGATCTCGATCCGCCCGGTGCCCAGCCGGTCCAGCAAGCTCTCGACCAGCTGGTCCGGCTCGTGGTGCAGAAAGAACGCCGCGTGCAGCAGGTTGACCCCGACGACGCCGAGAGCCTCCTGCTGCAACGACGCCTCGGCGTCGAGCATCCGGACGTGCAGGATGATCTGGCTGGCCTCGTCGTGCGGGTGCGACTGGAACTTCACGCCCATCCAGCCGTGGCACTCGTTGCCGCCGCGATAGCTGCGGGCCACCACGGTGTCGGCGAACGCGAAGAACGCCGTGTCGTCACCGCGCTCGTCGCCGAGCCGGTCGAGGTTGAGCTGGAACTCCCGGTCCAGCATCGCCTGCAGCCGGCCCATCGAGACGTAGCGGTCCGCCTTGCCGTAGACCGCGTCGCTGACGGCCATGTCATAGGCAGACATGGACTTGGCCACCGTCCCTGCCGCGCCCCCGGCCCGGAAGAACCAGCGGGCCACCTCCTGGCCGGCACCGATCTCGGCGATCGTCCCGTACCACCGCGGGTCGAGGTTGATCCGGAGCGCCTTCTGCAGGGTGTCTGCGCCTGCTTCCATCGGACCGCTCCTCTCGGGGGCTCGGCGGCGGCAGCCTAGCCCCGGTTCGGGGCCAGTGGCAGGCGTACGACGGCACGCAGGCCGGGCTCCGCGTCGAGCAGCTCGACCGAGCCGCCGAACGACTGGGCGAGCTGGCGGACGATGGCCAGCCCAAGCCCGCTTCCTCCCGAGTCCTGGGCGCGCGACCCGTCCAACCGGGCGAACCGCTCGAAGACCCGGGCCCGCTCGGCGGCCGGGATGCCCGGGCCGTCGTCGGCGACCGTCACGGTGCCCTCGCCGTCCTCCGCGCACACCGAGACCCGTACGGCCGAGGACGCGTGCCGGTCGGCGTTGCTCAAGAGGTTGTCCAGCATCCGTACGACGGCGTCCTCCCCGGCCCGCACCACCACCGGGTCCGGAGTGTCCGACAGCGTCACCGGCAGCCGTCGCCCCGGCCGTGCGACCGCGGCCGCGGCGACCGCACCCAGGTCCACCGGGCCGGACCGGCGCACCGCCGCGCGGTCGTCGTCCAGCCGGGCCAGCAGCAGCAGGTCGTCGACCAGGCGGCTGAGCCGGGCCACGTCGACCAGCACGTCGTCGGCCGTCTCCGACCAGGACGCCACCTCCGGGTGTGCCTGGGCCACCTCGAGCTGAGTCCGGATCGACGCCAGCGGGCTGCGCAGCTCGTGCGCCGCGTCCGCGACGAAGGCGCGCTGCCGGGCGCCGCCGGCCGCCAGCCGGTCCAGCATGTCGTTGAGCGTCTCGGCCAGCCGGGCCACCTCGTCCCGGGTCGGCGGCACCGGCAGCCGCGCCCCGGTGCCCGCCTCGGTGATGTCGCCGGCACCCCGGCGCAGCGCGGCGACCGGCTGCAGCGCGGCGCCGACCAGGAACCAGCAGGCCACCGCGAAGCCCGCAACGAGCAGCGGCACTCCGACCAGCAGCACCAGCCGCACGACGTGCACGCTGCGGGTCGCCTCGGCGGCCGACACTGCGACGAGGACCGTGCGTCGGTCCGCAGCCGGTCCCGCCGTCGTGGCGACCACCCGCAGGCTGTCCGAGACGCCGATCCGCGAGCCCGGCACCGTGCGCACCTTTCCGGCCCGTACGTCGGTCAGTGCCCGGCCGGACAGCAACGGGACCAGTGCGTCACCGCCGGGCGTCGCCGCGCGCACCCGGCCGCGGTCGTCGATCACCTGCACGAGCACCGTGCCGCCGGCCGCGGGCACGGTCCCCGGCAGGTTGCCGCTGTCGACCAGGGCGGCCACGTCCTGCGCGCGCTGCCGGGCCGAGTCGTCCAGGGTGCCGACCAGCGCCTGCTGCAGCGCGAGGGTCAGCACCACCGCGCCGGCCACCAGCACCAGGGCGACGAGGGTGGTCGCCGCGAGGGT
>JAVEDA010000376.1 GCA_030841195.1 Actinomycetota bacterium
TGCGGGGTCTGCCGGCTCACTGGCTCGCCACAGACCGGGCAGTGCGGCCGGCCGGCCCGGGCGAACAGCAGCCGGAGGTAGTCGTAGACCTCGGTGATCGTCCCCACCGTGGACCGCGGGTTGCGGCTGGTCGTCTTCTGGTCGATCGACACCGCGGGCGAGAGCCCCTCGATGAAGTCGACGTCGGGCTTGTCCATCTGGCCGAGGAACTGCCGGGCATAGGCCGACAGCGACTCGACGTAGCGCCGCTGACCCTCGGCGAAAATCGTGTCGAATGCGAGGCTCGACTTGCCCGACCCGGACAGCCCGGTGAAGACGATCAGGGCGTCGCGGGGCAGGTCGAGGGAGACGTCCTTGAGGTTGTGCTCACGCGCACCTCGGACGATCAGTCGGTCCACGGAGATCCTCACGGCCGGCGTCGGTCGGGCTGCGGGCAGGCGGCTTCGGGGCCGGCTGCCCAGTGCGACCCATGCTAAGCGGCGGGTCGGACAACTAGGGTCGGCGGATGACCGGCTCCCACCCCGCACCCGGCCCGGCCGACTCCGACGCGGCCCTGAGCAGCGCACTGGACGAGATGGCCGCCGTCACCGACCGCCTGCTCGAGTCGGTCGACAGCATGTCGCCCGAGGCCGTCCAAGGCCCGTCGCTGATGCCCGGGTGGACCCGGGGACACGTGCTGACACACCTCGCCCGCAACGCCGATGCGATCACCAACCTGGTGCTGGCCGCTCGGACCGGGGACGGCCGGCCGATGTACGTCGGTGGCCCGGACGGGCGGGAGGCGGCCATCCAGGCCGGGGCCGGCCGCCACCTCGGCGACCTGCGGCTGGACCTGGACGAGTCGGCCGAGCGGTTGCTGTCCGCGTTCGCCGACGGGTTCCCGGCCGAGGCCAGGTCGCGGGAGGTCGCGATGCTGCGCGGCGCCACGGCGTACGGCTGGGAGATCCCGCTGATCAGGATCCGCGAGGTCGCGATCCACCACGTGGACCTGGCCGCCGGCTACACGCCGGCCGACTGGGGGGCCGCCTTCGCCGCCCGCACCCTCGACCAGCTGGCCCCCTTCTTTCGCAGCGCCCGCGAGTGCCCGGTCGGGGTGCTGGTGGCTACCGACGCCGATGCCCGGTGGGAGGTGGCAGCGGCGGGCGCGGAGCTCGCCGGCCCGGTCACCGAGCTCGCTGCATGGTTGGTGGGCCGCTCCCCGGGAGATGGCCTGGCGGTGCACCCCACCGGCGCAGTGCCACCGGCTCCGCGATGGGTTTGATCGGGTCTGACCCTGGCGGGCGGCTGCCCGCCCCGCCGCTCCCCGAGCCGTCGCTGCCCGAACCCCCTGGTGACCGGACGGTAACCTGCCGGAGCCGTCCCACGGGATCGGCCGAACGGATGAACGGTGGCAAGGAGGACCCGTGAGCTACACCGGAGAGGTGACCCGAGGAGGGGCGCCGGACGTCCGCGAGACGACCGCACTGCGGCTGACCAAGGTGTCGGTGGGGCCGATGGACAACAACGCCTACCTGCTGGAGTGCCGCGAAACAGGTGAGCGTGCGTTGGTCGATGCCGCCGACGATGCCGCCACCCTGCTCGCCCTGGTCGGTGACGGACGTCTCGAGCAGGTCGTCACCACCCACCAGCACCGCGACCACTGGCAGGCACTGCGGGAGGTGGTGGCGGCCACCGGGGCGCGCACCGCTGCCGGGCGGCCGGACGCCGCGGCGCTGCCGGTGCCGGTCGACGACCCGCTCGACGACGGGGACCGGGTGCGCGTCGGCCGCGTCGAGCTGGAGGTCATCGCACTGGTCGGGCACACACCCGGGTCGGTGGCCCTGCTCTACCACGACCCCGGCGGGCAGCCGCACCTGATCACCGGCGACTCGCTGTTCCCGGGTGGCGTGGGCCGGACGACCAGCCCGGGCGACTTCACGTCCCTCATCGACGACGTCGAGCACAAGATCTTCGACCGGCTGCCCGACGACACCTGGTTCTACCCCGGGCACGGCAACGACTCGACGCTGGGCGCCGAGCGCGGGTCGCTGGCCGAATGGCGCGCCCGCGGCTGGTGACTGCCCGGCCGGTGGCGGACGGTGATCGAGCGAGGCGACTTCGGTGACTCTCGCGATGTATCGACCGCGCAGCACCTACCGTTCGGCCGTGCCCACGCTAACGAGCTTGTCCGGGACAAGTCGCCGGCTGTGCCTGCTCGGCCTTCTCGTGGCCTGCGCCGTGCTGTCCGCCGCTCAACCCGCCCGGGCCGCCACCGCGTCGGTGCCCCGCTCACCGACAGGCTCGTACCTGTGCCCGGGCGGCGTCGAGGTCGTCCTCAGCACCGGCGGGTCGACCTGGACACCGCTCCGCGTCTCAGGCACGCGCGACACCTTCGTGCCGGAGGCATTCCGCTACGAGCTCTTGGACACCGAGGGCACAGTGAGCACGTCCGCCGAGCTCACCAAGCGGTCCGGATCGATCGGCGCGGTGACCTGCACGTATGAGACCGCACAGCTGGGAGACGGCGGCGGCCAGATCGGCCTCTTCCGGTGGAGCGTGCGCGGAATCTTCCGGAGCTGATCGGGCCGCG
>JAVEDA010000422.1 GCA_030841195.1 Actinomycetota bacterium
AGCTGGCGTCGAGGGTGGGCAGGTCGTCGGCGTCGACGATCCGGTAGGCGTAGCCCTGCTCGGCGAGGAACCGCTGCCGGTGCGCGGCGAAGTCCTGGTCCACGGTGTCCCGCGCGGTGACGGCGTAGAACCGGGCGGTCCGCCCGTCCGCCTTGGGCCGCAGGATCCGGCCCAGCCGCTGAGCCTCCTCCTGGCGCGAGCCGAAGGTGCCCGACACCTGGATCGCGACCGCTGCCTCCGGCAGGTCGATGGAGAAGTTCGCCACCTTGGACACGACCAGCAGCGAGATCTCACCGACCCGGAAGGCCTGGAACAGCCGCTCCCGCTCCTTGACCGTGGTGTCGCCCTTGATGACCGGCGCCTCGAGCCGCTCTCCGAGATCGTCGAGCTGGTCGAGGTACTGGCCGATCACGAGCACCTGGTCGTTGCGGTGCCGCTCGACCAGCTTCTGCACCACGCGGGTCTTGGACGGGGTCGACGACGCGAACCGGTAGCGCTCCTCCGGCTCGGCGACGGCGTACGCGAGCCGCTCCGACTCGGTCAGCGTCACCCGCACCTCGACGCAGTCGGCCGGCGCGATGTAGCCCTGCGACTCGATGTCCTTCCACGGCGCGTCGTAGCGCTTCGGCCCGATCAGGGAGAACACGTCGCCTTCGCGGCCGTCCTCGCGCACCAGCGTCGCGGTCAGCCCCAGCCGGCGCCGGGCCTGCAGGTCGGCGGTCATCCGGAAGATCGGCGCGGGCAGCAGGTGCACCTCGTCGTAGACCACCAGCCCCCAGTCGCGGGCGTCGAGCAGCTCGAGGTGGGTGTACACGCCCTTCCGCCGCGTCGTCATCACCTGGTACGTCGCGATGGTGACCGGCCGCACTTCCTTCCGTGCTCCGGAGTACTCACCGATCTCGTCCTCGGTCAGCGTCGTGCGCTTGAGCAGCTCGTGCCGCCACTGCCGGGCCGCGACCGTGTTCGTGACGAGGATCAGCGTGGTTGCCTTCGCCTCGGCCATCGCCGCTGCGCCGACGATCGTCTTGCCGGCACCGCAGGGCAGCACGACGACACCGGAGCCGCCGTGCCAGAAGCCCTCGACCGCCTCGCGTTGGTAGGCGCGCATCTCCCAGCCGTCCTGCACCAGGTCGATGTTGTGCGCCTCGCCGTCGACGTAGCCGGCGAAGTCCTCGGCCGGCCAGCCCAGCTTGAGCAGCACCTGCTTGACGTGGCCGCGCTCCGACGGGTGCACCGCCACGGTGTCTGCGTCGACCCGCTCGCCGAGGAGTGGCGCAATCTTCTTCGACCGGACGACCTCCTCGAGCACCGCCCGGTCGGTCGTCACCAGGACCAGGCCGTGCACCGGGTGCTTCTCCAGCCGCAGCCGGCCGTAGCGGGCCATCGTGTCGACGACGTCGACCAGCAGGGCGTGCGGCACGGCGTAGCGGCTGTACTTCAGCAGCACGTCCACCACCTGCTCGGCGTCGTGCCCGGCGGCGCGGGCGTTCCACAGCCCCAAGGGGGTCAGCCGGTAGGTGTGCACGTGCTCCGGCGAGCGCTCCAGCTCGGCGAAGGGGGCGATCGCCCGGCGGCACTCCCCGGCCAGCTCGTGGTCGACCTCGAGCAGGAGGGTCTTGTCGGACTGCACGATCAGGGGGCCATCGGTCACCCGTCCAGTGTGACTGACCGATGCAAACTCAACCCGTGGCGAGCACCTCGTCGATGTCCGTGAGTACCCGGGTGGCGAGCTCTGCCACCCCGGGCAGAGGGGCGGGCGGCGGCTCCTCCGACGCGAGCTCCGCTCCGACCGTGCGGGCGGGGCGCCGACGTACTTGCTGCTGACGCACGGGGCCTCCTCGACTACCGGTGTACGACCCCGTCAACGGTGGAGAGTTACCGCCGTCAGGCGATCCCCAAACCGACAAATGGGGACCTGCTCACGAGCCGGTTTCCTCGTCCAGCGGGGACACGCCGGTGATCCGGTGGATGGCGAACGACCTGGTCGCCCCGCGGAGGTGGTCGTAGGCGTTGACGTAGCCGCCCTCGACCGCGACCGGTTCCACCACCCGCTGGGTGGACCGCCCCTCCGCGTCCACGTAGCCGATCCACAGCGCCTCGCCGGAGCCGGCCGCCTGGGTGAGCATGGCCAGCACGTCTGCTGTGGGCCGCGAGGTGCGCAGGGCACCGACCAGCCGGGACCGGTCGCCGCCCCGGATCGCGCGCACCGCCGCGTCCAGCAGCGTGTCTCCCGGCAGCGGCTGGGTCCGCACCGCCCGGGCCGGCGGGCGGCGCGGGGTGGTCCGCCGGGACTCCGGCCGCCGGACGACGACGTCGCCATCCGGCCCCTCGGCGGCCGGCGCGAAGCCCATCGCGCGCAAGCGGTCCAGGGTCACGTCCGGCGGCGCGGCCGACGCCAGCACCGACGGGGCCAGCCGGCGCAGCCGCAGGGTGGCGGCCCGCTTGTCGGTGAGCAGCACCTCGAGGGTCGACTCGTCGTCGCACCGCACGAAGGCCGCGGCCGAGCCCACCCGGACCCGGCCGTGCCGCCGCGCGACGTCCTCGACCAGGTAGGCCAGCGGCTGCGGCACCGGCGTACGGGAGTGCCGGCTCAGCAGCCCGGTCACGTCGCCCGCGGTCCACCCGGCGTCGAAGGCCCGGCGCACCGTCGCCTCGGTGAAGCGGTAGACGGTGGCCCCGCCGGTGGACTCCACCTCGGCGACCAGTCGCAGCGAGCGCGCCAGCGCGGGGTCCAGCGGTCCGGGCGCCACGGCCGTGAGGTCGGCTTGGAGCAGCACGTGGTCCAGCGGCTCCGGCAGCACCTGCTGCAGAGCAGCCGCCGCGCCGTCGCCGTCACCGGCGGCGAGCAGCCGGCCGTGGCCCGCGAGCGCGCCGCCGGTCGCCAGCCCCAGGGTCTGTGCCTCGGTCATGGTCCAGGTCACCAGGTCGTCCTGGAGCCGACCGCCGCGGCGCGGTGCCTGCCAGCGCAGCCGGGCCGACAGCGACGCGGTCGTCGAGGCGACCCCCTCCGGCAGAGCGGCCAGGTCGGCGAGGACGGCGGCCCGGACCAGGGGCGCGACCGTGCGGTCCAGGTCGGGGCCGAGGGTGGTGAAGGTGCGGTCCCGCTGGTCCCGGGTCCCGACCAGGCCGGGGACCCGGGTCGACGCCAGCCAGGCGCGGGCCAGCACCAGCCAGCGGGTCGCGACCGGCCCGTCCAGCCACCCGTCGTACGCCGGTGTGGGCAGCCAGACCTCGGCCGAGTCGCTGCTGTCGTCGCCCGGGGCCAGCAGTCCGGCGGCGTGCGCGGTCTCGGCCAACAGCGCCAGCCGGGGCTCGTCGGCGTCCAGCGCCTGGGCGGCGCGGGCCCGCTCCCGCACGCCGATGCCGCCGGCCCGCAGCACCTTGGGTGGCTCGGCGGCCCACAGCTCGAGCAGCTCCTCGACCAGCCGGACGGCGTCCGCCGCAGCCCCGGCGGCCGCCCGGTCGACGTGGCTCGGGTCGGCCGGCGAGGTGTCGAGCTCCGGCAGGGTCGGCTCGACCGACCGGTGCACCCGGCCGCCGCGCAGGTGCAGCGCCACCTCGCGCGGCAGCACCACCGTGGCGGTGTCGGTGGCCACCAGCAGGGCGTGGGCGAGCAGCCACTCGACCGGGCTCGCCGCGCTGGCCCCGTCCACCTCGCGCCGGGCCCGCTCGAGATGGCCGGTCGGCGGTCCCCAGACCATGGTGGCCAGCGCCTCGGCCGCGCCGGCTGGTGCGGCAGCCAGCAGGTCGGTCAGCTTGGCCGCGTCGCCGAGGACGGCGGCGATCTCGCGCGCGGTGGTGACCGGGTCTCCGGTGGCGGTTGCGCCCACGTCGCCGGCGATCCGGGCCAGCCGGGCCGGGCCGTAGGTGTGCAGGGCCTGCTCGAGGGCCGGGCCGAGCCCGTCCGGCGGACCGACCACCTCGACGACGGTGCGCGGGACGACGATGCCTCCCTCGTCGTCGCGGTAGACCAGGGCCTGCAGGTGCAAGAGGTCCAGCACCGCGTCCGGGTCGGCGCCCAGCAACCGGCGTACGTCCTCGGCCGTGCTCCGGTCCGGCAGCGCGCACAGGACCTCGACCACCTGCAGGGCGAACCGGTCCAGCTGGTCCAGCGCGCGCGAGACCGACGGCCGGGTGGTCGCCCGGGCGGCCAGCGAGGCGAGGTCGGAGGGCACCGGCGAGAGCAGGTCCGGCCGGGCGCGCAGCAGCGCGACGAGCGCGGCGTCGTCGCGCGCCCGCAGGTCGTCGGCCAGGCTGCGCGGCCGGGAGGTGGACATCCGCTCCACGGTACGCGGTGCGAGAGGCTGGTCCCGGTCGTCTAACCTCCCGGGGAAACGTGAACGGGACGTCAACCAGCGCCAGGGAGGCAGCACAGTGAGCAGCGACCGGCCGATCTTTGTCGTCGGCTGTCCGAGGTCGGGCACCACCATGTTGTCGCTGATGATCCACGCGCACCCGAGGCTGGCCATGCCGCCGGAGTCCCGGTTCCTCATCAAGACCTGGCGCCGCCGGGCGCAGTTCGGCGACCTGTCGACCCCCGAGCAGCACCTCGAGCTGGCGCGGTCCTGCGTGCGGACGGGCTCGAAGGTCCGCGAGCTGGGTCTCGACCCGCAAGAGACGCTGGACGCGATCCTCGCGGCGCCGCCGACGCTCGGCTCGGCGTTCGGCACCGTCTTCAAGATGTTCGCCGACCGGCACGGCAAGGCGCGATGGGGGGACAAGCGACCGATCTACTTCCAGGAGGTCGACGTCCTGCTGCGGCTGTTCCCGGACGCCCAGATCGTGCACATCGTCCGCGACGGCCGTTCCAACGTGGCGTCGCTGAAGCGGATGCCGTGGTGGCCCTACGACAGCATCGGCTCGATGGCCACCTGGTCGCTGGCCGAGTTCTGCTCGCGCCGCAACGCCAAGCGACTGCCCGCCGACACCTTTCACGTGATCCGCTACGAGTCGCTCGTCTCCGAGCCGGAGCGGCTGCTCCGCGGGTTGTGCACCTTCCTCGAGGAGGACTTCCACCCGGCCATGCTCGAGCCGAGCGAGGTCCGTGAGGTCGTGCCGGAGCGCAAGGTCTGGCATGACAAGCTCAAGTCTTCGGTGAACACCGACCAGGTCGAGTCGTGGCGCAAGGGCCTCGACCCGTGGGAGCTCGGCCTGATGGAGACGGTGCTGCGACGCAAGCTCAAGCACTGGGACTACGCGATCTCGGGTGCGGGCGAGCGCCCGACGCCGAAGCTGGTCGCCAAGTTCGCCAAGGAGGCCTTCGACCGGCGCTCCGCGATGCGCAAGCGCTGGGCCGAGGAGAGCAGGGACATGGCGACCTCGACCCTGCCCGTGGCGGCGCGCCTCACCTCCCGCCAGCTGGCCCTGGCCGCCCGCGAGAACTGATCGCCTCCCCCGAGCCGCAAATGATCACGGAACCGTGATCAACACATGCCTACCGCGACGAATTCAGCGCGGTTGACCACCAACGATCACGGAACCGTGATCATTCGGCAGAGTGGGTGACTGCTGACTGAGAGGAGGTCTGGTGGACGACGCGGTCAGCGGTGACCGGCTGGTCAGCGAGTATCTGAGCCAGCTGCACGCAGCCGCCTGGGTGCTGCCCGCCGACCGACGGACCGCGCTGGTCGACGGTGCCCGGCGCCGGCTCTACGCCGAGATCGGCGACGACGCGGACTCGGCGCGGACCCGCTCGGTGATCGCCTCGCTCGGCCCGCCGGAGGACGCGGTCCGCCGGGAGGCAGAGACCCTCGGCCCATCGGCGCCGGTGGCACCCAGGCCGTTCTCGGTCTGGGGCAGTCGCGAGGTCGCGGCGGTCCTGCTGCTGGCCGTCGGCGGGCTGGCCCTGCCGATCGTCGGACCTGTCGTCGGGCTGGCGCTGGCGTGGCTGTCGGACCGTTGGACGACCGCGCAGCGGCTGGTGGCCACCGTGCTGGCCGTGGTGCCCCTCGTGCTGCTGGCGATCGCGTCCGCGGCCCTGGGCGGCGGCCGCTGGATCATCACGCTCGTGACTCTCCTCGTGCCGCTGGCCGGGCTGGTGCCGGCCGCTTACCTGGCCACCGTGCTCCGCCGGCAGGCAGCGGCCATGGCGGTGCATGGGAGCGACGAGGTCGGGTAGGTACTGGCTCCGTTTACCCGTCCTGCGGAGGCACTCATGACGACCGCCGTCATCCTGATCGTTCTCGTCCTGCTGGTCGCCGCGGCGCTGGCCGCGTTCCTCGTCAACCGGCGCAAGCAGGAGCGGGAGGGACTGCGCGAGCGATTCGGTCCGGAGTACGACCGGGCGATCGAGGAGCGCGGTGACCGCCGCGAGGCCGAGCACCACCTCTCCGACGTCGCCTCGACCCGGGACAAGGCCGAGATCCGCGAGCTGCGGCCGGAGGAGCGGGAGCGCTACTCGGCCCGGTGGACCGACGTCCAGGCCGCCTTCGTGGACGACCCGGTCACGGCGACCCGCGACGCCGACGACCTGGTCGGCAAGGTCATGCGGGACCGCGGCTACCCGCTGGACGACGTGGAGAACCGGGCCGACCTGGTGGCCACCGACCATGCCGAGCTGGCCGGGCACTACCGGGCTGCGCACGAGGTCGGCCGGCGCGCCGACGACGCCTCTACCGAGGAGCTGCGCCAGGCGTTCATGCACTACCGGGCCCTGTTCGTCGAGCTGCTCGCCGAGCCGTCCGGACGGCACGAGGTGGTCGACCTGACCGAGCGCGAGCGCACCCAGCAGACCCCGCCGGCCTGACCCGCACCTACCCTGGGGCGGGTGCGCCCCCTCGTCGTCGGGTTCGACCTCGACATGACCCTGATCGACACCCGGCCGGGTATCGCGGCCGTGTGGGACGCCCTGTCCGCGGAGACCGGGGTGGTGATCGACTCCGCTGCTGCCGTGGCTCGGCTCGGTCCGCCGCTGGACGAGGAGCTCGCGGTGTGGTTCCCCGAGGCGGACCGGGCTGCCGCCGGTGACCGGTTCCGAGCGCTCTACCCGTCGCTGGCGGTCGAGACGGTGCCGGTCCTCGCCGGGGCGCGCGAGGCGGTGGCGGCCGTACGCCGCCACGGCGGCACCGTCGTGGTCGTCACCGGGAAGTACGAGCCGAATGCCCGGCTGCACGTCGAGCACCTGGGACTCGACGTCGACCACGTGGTGGGCTGGCTCTGGGGCCCGGGCAAGGCCGAGGCCCTGCTCGAGCACGGCGCGACCGTCTACGTCGGTGACCATGTCGGTGACATCGAGGGGGCGCGGGCCGCGGGAGCGCTCAGCGTCGCAGTCCCGACCGGCCCGGTCGGCGCGGAGGAGCTACGCCGGGCCGGCGCCGACGTCGTCCTCGACGACCTGACCGCCTTCCCGGCCTGGCTGGACGGCTACGTGCTGCGACGCCGGCTGGCCGACCTGCACGAGCACCTCGTGTCCCTCGGCTCGGTCGCGATCGCCTTCTCCGGCGGAGCCGACTCGGCCTTCCTGCTGGCGGCGGCTGTGCGGGCGCTCGGCGCCGAGAACGTCGTCGCGGCGACCGCGGTGAGCGCCAGCCTGCCGGGGTCGGAGCTCGACGCGGCCGCTCGGTTCGCCGCCGACCTGGGGGTCCGGCACGTCTTCCCCGCGACCGACGAGCTGTCCCGCGAGGGCTACCGGGCCAACGCCGGCGACCGGTGCTACTTCTGCAAGGCCGAGCTGCTGGACGTGGTGGGGCCGCTTGCCGCCGAGCTGGGCGTCGGGCACGTCGCCACCGGCACCAACGCCGACGACGCCCGGGCCGGCTTCCGGCCCGGCATCGCAGCGGCCGCGGAGCGAGCCGCGGTGACCCCGCTGCTGGATGCGGGGCTCACCAAGGAGCAGGTGCGCGCGGCTAGCCGGGCCTGGGGCCTCGCGACCTGGGACAAGCCGGCCGCGGCCTGCTTGTCCAGCCGGGTCGCGTTCGGGCTGGAGATCACCCCGGCCCGGCTCGCGCGGGTCGAGCGGGCCGAGGCGGCGGTCCGCGCCGCCCTGTCCGACCAGGCGATCGCGGCACCCGACGTACGGGTCAGGGACCTCGGCGACCGGGCCCGCCTCGAGGTCACCGCCTCGGCCGTGGCCGCCGTCGCCGCCAGCGACAGCGTGCTCGAGGCGGTACGTGCGGCGGGCTTCGCCGACGTCGAGGTCGACCCGCGGGGCTTCCGGTCCGGGGCGATGAACGAGCTGCTGCCCGACCCTGAGCGCTTCCGGTGACGAAAGGCGCTGGGGGCCCGCGCCCACCGCGGGTATCCTGGACGGCCGCGCTCCGCGCGTGCTGTTAGACACCCCACCGACACGATCATGAGGTCTCCCGTGCCCACCGGCAAGGTCAAGTGGTACGACACCGACAAGGGCTTCGGCTTTCTCTCCCGCGACGACGGGGGGGAGGTCTTCGTCCATTCCTCCGCGCTGCCCGCGGGAGTGCCCGCGCTCAAGCCGGGTGCCCGGGTGGAGTTCGGCATCGTCGACGGCCGCCGCGGCGAGCAGGCCCTGTCGGTCACGCTGCTCGACCCGCTGCCCTCGGTCGCGGCCGGCACCCGCAAGCCGGCCGACGACATGGCGGTGATCGTCGAGGACGTGATCAAGCTGCTCGACAATGTCGGCAACTCGCTGCGCCGCGGCCGCTACCCCGACAAGTCGTCCGCCGCCAAGACCGCCGCGGTGCTGCGCGCCGTCGCGACCGACCTCGAAGGGTAGGTCAGGGTGCGGCCGGCGGCCGGCGCCAGGCGTGCTGCTGGACCACCAGCGTCAGTGTGCCGGCCAACACGATGCCGCCGAGGTTGAGGCCCAGCTGCACGGCGCTGCCGCCGGCCTCCTTCCCGTTGCCGTAGGCGATGCCGGCGGCGACGTTCGCGGCCGCGGGGACCGTCGTGACCGAGATGAGCACGCCGACCAGCGCCCCCGACTTGGCTGACGTCAGCGAGAGCATCCCGGCGATGCCGGCCAGGAACGCGACGACGAACGACAGCGCGTCGGGGTGGTAGATGAACGACGTGTCCGGCCGGTCGGCGGTGAGCATCGAGGAGTTCAGCTGCCCGGTCGCCGTCAGCAGCAGCACCAGCCCGATGGTGGCCAGCATCCCGACGGGGAAGCCCACTACCAGCGCGACAAGTGACCGTCGCGCCTCTGCCGGCCGCCGTTGCACGATCGCCACGCACAGGCCGGCCAGCGGGCCGAACTCCGGCCCGACGACCATCGCGCCGACCACGAGGATCGGCTGGTCGAGCAGCAGGCCGAACGCGGCGATCATGGTGGCCACGCACATGAACACCAGGTAGGTGGCGGACAGCGTCGACTCCTCGGTGGTTCGTGCCTCGACCTCCTCCCACACGACCGCGTCGGTTCCCAGCCCCGGAGCCGCCCGCTCGGCCGCCCGAGCCGCGTCGGACAGGGAAAGGCCAACCTCGTCGGCCGAGATCGACCCGAGTCGCACCAGGTCGTGGCCCTTCAAGGTCTCGAGCACCTCGCTGGCTGCCTCGCGGGCGACGTCGCCGAGCACCAGGTCGCCGGGCGGCTCCAGCGCCACGCCCGGGAGGTGGACGACGTTGGTGACGGCCGCGGACGAGGACAGGCAATCGAGCACGGCGGCGACCTTCTCGGCCGGCACCACGAGGCGCAGATGCAGCACGGTGGCCAACCTACGATGGGGCCGTGGGCAGCGCCGGGCACCGGGGCCGCGTCGCGACGGTGCTCGCGGTCGCGGCGCTGTCCGTCGCCGGCTGCACCGGGGGCTCCGGCCCGGACGTCGAGGTCGCCGCCGTCGGCCGCGCGACCGTGGTCGAGGTCGTCGAGGCGCCAGCCACCGTCTCGGCCCGGGCCACGGCCACCGTGACGTCGCCGGCCGACGGGACGGTCGCGGCGCTGCGGGTCCGCGAGGGTCAGCAGGTGCATGCCGGCCAGGTGCTCCTGCGAGTGGAGTCGCCCGACGCCCGACGGCGGCTCCGGCAGGCGCTCCGGGCCGACGCGGAGGCAGCATCGGCCGGTACGCCGGGCAGCGCCGGCGCCGTCGACCTCTCCGCGGCCGAC
>JAVEDA010000425.1 GCA_030841195.1 Actinomycetota bacterium
TGTCTGGGACGGCTCCTCGTGGGCGGGCTCCTCGTGGGCCGGGTCCTCATGGGCCGGATCGTCCTGGGCCGGGTCCTCGTGGGCCGGGTCGTCCTGGGCCACGGGCTCCTGGGGCTGAGGCGTCAGAAGGCACGCTGGCGGAAAGTCGACGGCCGGCGCGGGCGCAATGTGCCGCGCCCGCCGCCGAGGGTTGTGGGGGGAGGTGATGATCGTGACGCGTACCCGGACGCCCGGAGCACCCCGTCGACCCGCCAGCTGGTGGGCAGTCGTGGGCGTCATCGGCGCGCTCATCAGCCTGAGCGCTGCGCTCGCGAGCGTCCTCCCGAACACGGATCCCGTCACGCCCGGCTGGCGCCCGGCCGCCATCTTCGTGCTGCTCGCCGTGATGTTCGGCCTCGCGGAGGTCTACGTCCTGCACGTGCAGGTGAAGCGCGAGGCGCAGACGGTGGCGCTGAGCGAGATCCCGCTGGTCCTCGGCCTCACCTTTGTCGCCCCCACGCTGCTCGTCGGGGCGCTCGTCGTGGGTGCCGCCACCGCCTACCTGGTGCACCGCCGGCAGCGGGGCATCAAGCTCGCGTACAACATCTCGCTCAAGACCGCCGACGCACTGGTGAGCGTCACCCTCTACCAGCTGGTGCTCGGCCACGAACCCATCCTGGGCTGGCGCTGGATCGTGGCCTGCTACCTCGCCGTCGCGGCTGCCGCGCTGCTGGACGGCCTCACCACCCAGCTGGTCATCGGCTTGCACGAGCTGTCGCTGAGTCGCTCGATCCTCGCGGACGTCGCCGTTTACCCGGCCATCGCCCTTGCCGTCTCGACGGTGGCGCTGGTGGTCGCCTACGCGTACGACCGCTCGCCGTTGAGCGCTCTCCCGGCGGCGGCCGCAGGCGTCTGTCTGGTCGTCGGCTACCAGGCCTACTCGCGCCTGAGCGATCGACACCTGAGCCTCGAGCGGCTCTACCGCCTCAGCCAGGCGGTCACGAGCACACCGGAGATCAACGAGACGCTCGGCCAGGTGCTGACCCAGGCGAAGGAGCTGCTGCGCAGCGAGCACGCCGAGATCAGCTTCTTCTCCGGCCAGGACAGCAGTGTGGTCCGGATCGCGCTCAGCCCCAGCGGGCGCCTGCTCCGGGAGAACGTCCTGGTCGATCCGGCCGAACCCGGCTCACCAGCCGGCGCCGACGAGCTCGAACCGCTGATGATGCCGCGCGGGACCCGAATCCCGGCGCACCGCTCCTACCTGTCGCTGCGGCGCTGGCGCGAGGCCATCGTTGTCCCGTTGCGCGGCGACGCGGGCATCGTCGGCACCCTGTCCGTCGCGGACCGGATGGGCGACGTCCGCAGCTTCGACAACGGCGACATGCGGCTGCTGGAGACGGTGGCCGCGCACGCAGGGATGGCCCTGCAGAACAGCCGCCTCATCGACCAGCTCCGGCACGAGTCCCTGCACGACGCTCTCACCGGGCTGCCCAACCGCGTCCTGCTCCGCAACGACACCGTCGACGAGCTGCTGGCCATCGGCCGCGAGCAGTCTCGCGGCTGCGCGGTCATGATCATGGACCTGGACGGGTTCAAGGAGGTCAACGACACGTTGGGCCACCAGCACGGCGACGAGCTCCTCAAAGCAGTCGCAAGCCGGACGGTGGACGCCGCTGGTCCTCGCGTCACCGTCGCCCGCCTCGGTGGCGACGAGTTCGCGTTGATGGTGCCCAACTGCCCGGACGCGTCGGAGGCTCGGGACATCGCCGCCCGGGTGCTCGTTGCGCTGCGACCACCGACGATCCTGGACGGCATCCCGGTGCAGGTCGGTGCCTCGATCGGCGTTGCGCTCGCTCCGCTCCACGCGGCGGACGTGACCGGCCTGCTCCGGTACGCCGACGTCGCCATGTACGGGGCGAAGAGCGCCGGCGGCGGGGTCAAGGTCTACGAGTCCGACAGCGACACGTCGAGCCCCGACCGGTTGGCTCTCATCACGGAGCTGCGCGACGCGCTGGACCTGGGCGATCTGGGGATCCACGTCCAGCCCAAGGCGAGCCTCACCGGAGGAACGACCGCAGCTGTCGAGGTGCTCGCACGGTGGGACCACCCGAGGCGGGGTGTGCTGTTCCCGGACGAGTTCATCCCCCTCGCGGAGCGGTCCGGCCTCATCCACCAGCTCACGGTGCACGTCCTCAGGCTGGCCCTGCACTGCTGTGCCGAGTGGCGAGACCAGGGCACTGAGGTCAGCATCGCCGTGAACCTCTCACCGCGCAGCCTGGTCGACCCTGGCCTGTGCGCGACCGTCAGCCAGCTGCTCGTCGAGGCCGACGTCCCCGCTCGGCTCCTGACGCTCGAGATCACCGAGAGCACCGTAATGGCCGACCCGGAGCTGGCCGTGCGCTCCTTGCAGGCCCTGCGCACGCTCGGAGTGCGCCTCTCGGTCGATGACTTCGGGGTCGGCCACTCGTCACTGTCCAACCTGCGCCGGCTGCCGGTCCAGGAGCTCAAGATCGACCGGAGCTTCGTCGCCGCACTCGGCAGCGACGTCGACAGCGCCGTGATCGTCCGATCGATCGTCGACCTGGGCCGGAACCTCGCGCTGGACGTGGTCGCCGAAGGCGTCGAGACCAAGCTGGCCTGGGACCGACTGCAGGCGATGGGCTGCCAGGTCGCCCAGGGCTACTTCGTGGCCCGACCGATGGCGCCGGAGGCCCTGCTCGGCTGGCTGCAGCGCTGGAACCGGCAGCATCCGGCTCAGCCCACCCCCGTCGCCGCGCAGTCGGGCCTGATCTCCGGCTAGGCGCGTCGACCGAACAGGCCGAGCATCCGGGCCTGCAGGTCGGCGTGCGTGGGGACGTGCACCGGCGGGTCGAACAGGCCGGACCCGGCCAGCGTCTCGACGTCCTTCTCGGTCTCGGCGTGGATGCGCCGCACCAGCTCGTGCTCGAGCTGCTCGTCGGCGCCGATCCCCCGCGCGAGGTCCCAGGCGTGCACCGTGAGGTCGACGGTCAGCTGCCACAGGTAGTCCCGGGCACTGATCTCGCCGTACGAGACCGTGACGGTGTGGTCCAGAGCCCCGTCGGCCGCCAGCGCCGCTCGGGCCGCCGCCGACTGCTCCCGCCAGGCGGCTGCCGGGTCGTCGCCGAGCGGGTCCCCGGCGAACCGGTCCCCGGCCGCGGCCGGGCTGCCGCCGTCGAGGAGGTAGGGAACCCAGCGGCACTCGTCCACCATGTGCGCGACCAGGTCCCGCACGGTCCACTCTGTGCACGGTGTGGGCGACGACCAATGGTCGGCACCGACCTGCGACACCCGCGAGTCGAACTCGGTGAGCGCGTGGTCGTACTGCTCGAGCAACGTCGACATCGCCTCACCCTGCCACAGAGGCGGCAAGGCCACGATCTCGCCGCGTAACCTCGCGGGCGTGCCGGCACTCGGAGAACTGCTCGTCGCCGTCGTCATGGTCGTCGGCATTGCGGGCGTCGTCGTGCCCGTCCTTCCCGGGCTGTTCCTGGTGTGGGCCGCCGGGATCGTCTGGGTGTGGTTGGACGGCGGCGGGGCAGCCCGCATCGTCGTGGGCGTGCTGCTCACCGGGCTGCTCATCGTCGGCACGGTCGCCAAGTACGTGCTGCCGGCCCGGTCGGCGACCGGTGCCGGCGCGCCGCGCACGACGCTGCTGCTCGGGGCAGTCGGTGGGATCGCCGGCTTCTTCCTCATCCCCGTCGTCGGGGTCGTGGTCGGTGGCGTCGGCGCGGTCTACCTGGCCGAGCTGGTCCGGCTGCAGAACCCCGGCACCGCCTGGCGCTCGACCTGGGCGGTGCTGCGAGCCGTCGGCATCGGGATGCTGATCGAGCTCGCCACCGCGGTCCTCATGCTCGGCACCTGGACCGTCGGTGTGCTGCTGACCTGAGTTCAGCTACTCGGCGTACCCCTCGACGACCTGGGCGGTGGCGTCGCCGATGCGGTGCACCCGCATCGCGTTGGTCGACCCCGGGATCCCCGGCGGGCTGCCCGCCACGATGACGACGAGGTCGCCGCGCGCGACCCGACCGGCGCCGAGCAACGCCTGGTCGACCTGACGGACCATCTCGTCGGTGTGCTTGACGTAGCTGGTGAGGAAGGTCTCGACACCCCACACCAGGGCGAGCTGGCTGCGCACCGCCTGCTCCGGCGTGAAGGCGAGCAACGGGATCGGCGACCGCAGCCGCGCCAGTCGTCGGGCCGAGTCCCCGCTCTGGGTGAACGCAACCAGGAAGCGAGCGCCGAGCAGCTCGCCGACATCGGCGGCGGCCTTGGTGATCGCGCCACCCTTGGTGCGCGGCAGCCCGCCGAGCGGCGGGATCGTGTCGAGCGCGTTCTCCTCCATCTTGACGATGATGCGGGCCATCGTCTCGACCGCGATGATCGGGAACTTGCCGACACTGGTCTCGCCGGACAGCATCAGCGCGTCGGTGCCGTCGGTCACCGCGTTGGCCACGTCGGAGGCCTCGGCCCGGGTGGGTCGGGAGGTCTCGATCATCGACTCGAGCATCTGGGTGGCCACGATGACCGGCTTCGCTGCCCGGCGGGCCAGTGCTATCGCGCGGGTCTGCACGAGCGGCACGTCCTCGAGCGGCAGCTCGACCCCCAGGTCGCCGCGGGCCACCATGATGCCGTCGAACGCGTCCACGATCTCGGCCAGGTTGTCCACGGCCTGCGGCTTCTCGATCTTCGCAAGGATCGGCAGCCGCACCCCCTCCTCGTCCATGATCGCGCGGACGTCGAGCACATCGGCAGCGCTGCGGACGAACGACAGGGCGATGAGGTCGGCCTGCAGCCGCAGGGCCCAGCGCAGGTCCTCCTTGTCCTTCTCGGACAAGGCCGGAACGCTGACCGCGACGCCGGGCAGGTTGATGCCCTTGTGGTCGGAGACCCGACCGCCCTCGACGACCCTGGTGACAACTCGTGGGCCGTCCACCCGGATGCACTCCAGGGCCACCTTGCCGTCGTCGATGAGCAACCGGTCGCCTGGGCGCACGTCGCCGGGCAGACCGGCGTACGTCGTCCCCACCATGTTCTTGTCACCGGGGACGTCGTCGGTGGTGATGGTGAACTCGTGCCCGTTGGTCAGCGTCACCGGGCCGGAGGCGAACGAGCCGACCCGGATCTTCGGTCCCTGCAGGTCGACGAGCACCGCGACACCGCGCTTGGTCGCGTCGGAGGCTCGGCGCACCTTGAGGTACACCTGCTCGTGGTCGGCGTAGTCGCCGTGGGAGAGATTGAGGCGAGCGACGTCCATGCCCGCATCGACCAGGGCACGGATCTGCGCCTCGCTCGATACGGCAGGACCAAGGGTGCAGACGATCTTGGCGCGGCGCACCCCCCGAGCCTACGGCTGCGGGGGGTGCGCGGCGACCGACGGGTCCGCCTGCTGGACCTTTACGGTGAGGCGGTGAGGCCGGCGATGTAACCGGTCGCCTTGGGGCTGCCCCACCCCGTCGTGAGGTCGTAGCCGGTGGTGGTCGGGAAGCCGGGCACTGCTCCCGGGTGAACCGATCCGTCGGCCGCGTACTCCCACATCCGGTTGTCCTGCAGCACGCCACTCGCGGCGGTGCCGTAGGTGTGTGCCGTGATGTCGCTGAACGTGGTGGCGTTGGCGAACCCGGCCGAGTAGATGACCTCGTTCAGGTTGCCGATGCCGGCCTTGCCGGCTGTCGCGCGGGACTGGTTGGCGATGGCAGTCAGCGCTGCCACCTGCGGCGACGAGGCGGACGTACCGCCGAACACACCCCACGCAGTGCCCGAGATCTCCGGGAAGTAGGTGTGCCACACCAGGACGCCGCCGTTGACCGCAGCGTTCCAGGCCAGGTCGGGCACGCCGCGGTGGTTGCCCACCACGCCCGCAACGCTCGACTGGAAGTCCGGGCGTCCGTACACGCTGGAGAGGCCACCACCGGTCCCGATCGGTCCCCAGGTCTCGTTCCAGACGGCTTCGCTGCTGCCGCCGGGAATCCACGACCAGTAGGCAGCCGAACGGCTGCCGTCAGGGTTGAACGGCACGTCTGACGTGGGGTTCCAGGTCCAGCCGGACTGCACCTGGGTCCCGCCGACCGACGTGACGTAGGGGGACGTGTTCGGGTAGCTGACCGATGGGTGGTCGACCGTTGCGGTCTGGTGGTGCGCCCGGCTCACGCCGAGCGAGCCGTCGTCACCCGACGAGGCGAAGAACGTGTCGTGCTTGGCGAGCCCGCGCTGGAAGGTCTGGTCGAACTTCGCGAACTGCTGCCGCACCGACGAGCCGGCGAACGCCTCCTCGCTGGTGCCGAACGACATGGAGAACACCGAGCCCGCCGGGTACGTCGCGACGGCCCAGTCGATCGCCTTCATCAGGTTCGGCAGACCCTGCACGCCCTGGGTCTCGGCGGGAGGTGTGGCGAGCAGGACGATGTGCGCCTTCGGCGCGATGGCGTAGGCCCACTGCACGTCCAGGCTCGCTTCACCGGCCCAGCCGTCCGCGGACGTCGGCCCGGACGTGCCGCTGCCGTTGCCGGTCGCGTGCTTGTAGCCGGGCTTGCCGAGCGGGAAGACCGAGTCGACGTCCGGGGCAGGCCCACCGAAGGTCTGGGCGAAGAACGCTGCGTCCTTGGCGGCGGTGGGGCTGCCGTAGGAGTCGACCAGCACGATCGTCTGACCGGCGCCGTCCGTGGTGTTCGCGTTGAGCGGGCCGAGCCCGTAGAAGGCCCGGATGTCGTTCGGCGTGTAGCAGTGGAGCTGGGTGGAGACGCGGTTGTCCGGCGCGGGGCGCTGGCAGGCGATCGGGTCCGCCGCCGAGGCGGCGTTGGACCCTGCGGAAAGCAGGCCGGCGGCCAGGGCGGCACACCCGGTCGCGAGGGCTAGAAATCGACGCACGTGAGTTCCTCTCGACGGTCCCCGAGGCTGTCCGATGCCTTCGTAACACTTTGCGGGCAAGATGAGAAGTGGTTGTCACACGCAACTACGCAGGGTCATCGCAGTGGCACACACCGAGTACGCGGGGGACCCGGGCTCAGGGTCCCCCGCGCATCCCCAGCGATCAGTAGGACTTGCCTCCCGTCACCGCCGTGTAGGCGTCCACGATGCCGGAGCCGTAGAAGCCGTTGAAGGCGCTGGTGCCCTCGCACAGCGCGTTGAACTCGGTCGACCGTCCCTCGTCGGTGTAGGTCTGCAGCGGCGGGGTCGGGCAGGCGTGCTCGGCGGCCGAGCCGACGAGGATCCGCTCCGTCTTGCGCGGGGCGAGCGAGAGCCCGCCGTGCTTCGAGTCGCGGTTGCCGTACTGGCTGACGATCAGCGCAGCAACACCGGTGACGTGCGGCGAGGCCATCGACGTCCCTTGCAGGAAGCCGTAGTAGCCGCACTGGGTGTAGTCGGTCACGCCGGCAGGACATGCCTTCTGGTCGCCGAGGGCGAGGCCGGCCGGTGTGATGTCACCGTTGGCGTCGACCCGGCCGGCTGCCTGCAGCACGTTGACAGGGTAGGTCGACAAGATCTCGTTCTCGTTGGTGCGGTACGTCGGGGTGCCGAACCCGTCCCGGAACCAGCCGCCGGGAGCGCCCACCGAGATCTGCTCCACGCCGTAGTTGGAGTAGTCGGCCTTCTTCTCCGACGGCCCCAGCGCCGAGACGCCGACGACGTGCGGCCCCTCGACCGGCAGGTCGACGCAGTCGGCGTTGTCGGTCGGCCGCGAGTAGTTGGTCCCGACCGGGTAGTCGGGACTCGTGGTGTCCGTGCGTGGCTTGCCGAGGTCCTCGTGGTTGTTGCCCAGCGCAGCCACCAACGTGACGTCGCGGTCGTTCGCGTAGTTCAAGGTGCGGTTCACGGTGGCGATGATCGTGCGCTGCTGCGCCTGCGCCTCCGCCGAGTCGGCGGGGTTGTGCGTGCAGTTGTAGAGCCACGGGTCGATGTAGAACGACATGTTGATGACGTCCAGGCCGATGTCGGCGCCGTAGGTCAGGGCGTTGATGACGGGCTCCAGGAACACGAAGCCGCTGTCCTGGCCGCCCCGGATCTCCACCAGGGTGACGTTGGGCGCGACGCCGGAGACGCCGATGCCGTTGAGCGCGGCACCGACAGTCCCGGAGACGTGTGTCCCGTGACCTGAGTCGTCCCAGCCGACCGGGTCGATGCAGGCGGCGAACTCGCAGGCACCGTCGATGCCCGGGATGTCCGTGACGAAGTTGCGTGACTTGGCCGCGTCGAAGTTCGGGGCGAGGTCGGGGTTGCGGGCGTCGAGGCCCGAGTCGAGGATCCCGACGGTCACGCCCTTCGCGCCGGGCTGGACCGTGTGCGCAGTGTCCGCGTGGATCATCTGCATGCCCCACAGCTGGCTGTCCAGCGGGTCCGCCCCGACAGCGGCGACGACGGGCGCGGCGGCCGCCGCCTGCCCGGAGGCGCGCTGGGCCTCGGTCTCGACCGGGTCCTTGACGGGGGCCGCGCCCGGCGCCTGGCCGATGACCTGGGCCCGGGCTGCGCCGACGACCGCGCCGTGGTGCGCCATCGCGAGGACGAACCCGTCGCGCGGCGCCGACACGGTCATCAGCCGCACGTCCTTGTTCGTGCGCAGCACGGTGCCGCCCTCGGCGGCCACAGAGGCCACCGCGTCGGCCCGGCTGGCGCCGTCGGCGATGAGCACGTTGTACTCCGTCATCGGTCCGGTCGCGGCGCCCTCGCCTGCCTGGGCGGCGGGTGGTGCAGAGAGCAGTGCCGTCACCAGAGCGGCGGCGGTGGCCGCCGCGCCGGTGAGGAGTCGGGAGGATCGCACGTTCTGTCTCCTTTGTGGGGAGTCGGATGTGACGTGCGACACACTAGGACGGCCCACGTGCGGCAGGGCACCCGGGTACGCCCGCTTCCCTCAGACGCTCACCGGACGCGCCGTGGGCTCGATCGGCCGCGGCAGCGTCGAGCTGCTCTCCCGCAGCCACGCATCGACGCCGGCAGCCGCCGCCCGACCCTCGGCGATCGCCCAGACGATCAGCGACTGCCCTCGACCGGCATCGCCGGCCACGAACACCCCGGGCACGGACGTCATGAAGTCACCGTCTCGCGCCACGTTCCCGCGCTGGTCGAGGTCGACCCCGAGCTGCTCGACCAGTCCCGGCTGCTGCGGGCCGAGGAACCCCATCGCCAGCAGCACCAGCTCGGCCGGAATGACCCGCTCACTGCCCGCCACCGGCTCGAACCGGCCCGCCACCATCTCGACCTCGACGAGCTCGAGCTGCGCGACCCGGCCGGCGTCGTCGCCCACCAGTCGGTTGGTGTTCACCGCGAACACCCGGTCGCCGCCCTCCTCGTGCGCGCTCGAGGTGCGGTAGATCAGCGGCCAGGTGGGCCAGGGATTGGTGCTCGGCCGCTCGTCCGCCGGCCTCGGCAGGATCTCGAGCTGGGTGACCGACGCGGCTCCTTGCCGGTGGACGGTGCCCAGGCAGTCGGCGCCGGTGTCGCCGCCGCCGATGATGACCACGTGCTTCCCCTGGGCCGACACGGGCACCTCGTACGCCGGGTCGAGCGCGGCCCGGTTCCCGTGCGGCAGGTACTCCATCGCCTGCAGCACCCCCTCGAGCTCGCGTCCGGGCACAGCCAGGTCTCGCGCGGCTGTTGCGCCGATCGCCAGCACGACCGCGTCGTACCTCGCCCGCAGCGCGTCCGCGGTGATGTCGCCACCGACGTCGACACCGGTGCTGAACCGGGTGCCCTCGGCGCGCATCTGGTCCACCCGACGGTCCAGCTGGCGCTTCTCCATCTTGAACTCGGGGATGCCGTAGCGCAGCAGGCCGCCGACCGCGTCGGCGCGCTCCAGCACGACCACGGTGTGCCCGGCCCGGGTCAGCTGCTGTGCCGCGGCCAGCCCCGCCGGTCCGGACCCGACCACCGCGACGGTGCGGCCGGTCGACCGCTCCGGCGGCTGCGGCTGCACCCAGCCCTCGTCCCAGGCGCGGTCGATGATCGACACCTCGACCTGCTTGATGGTCACCGGGTCGCTGTTGATGCCCAGCACACAGGAGCCCTCGCACGGCGCGGGGCACAGCCGCCCGGTGAACTCCGGGAAGTTGTTGGTGGCGTGCAGCCGCTCGATCGCGGCCTGCCAGTCGTCCCGCCAGGCCAGGTCGTTCCACTCCGGGATCAGGTTGCCCAGCGGGCAGCCGTCGTGGCAGAACGGGATGCCGCAGTCCATGCATCGCCCGGCCTGCCGCTTGAGCTGGCCGGCGTCCTGCTGGTCGTAGACCTCTTTCCAGTCCAGGATGCGCACGTCCACCGGACGGCGGGTCGGTAGCTCGCGCCTCGGGGTGGTGAGGAAGCCCTTCGGGTCAGCCACGGGATGCCTCCATGATCGCGGTCAGGGTCTCCTGGCTGTCCTCGCCGAAGCCGGCCTCGAGCGACCTCGCCCGCGCCAGCAACACGTTCTTGTAGTCGCGCGGCATCACCTTGGTGAACCGCGCGGCGCTCGCGCCCCAGTCCTCGAGCAGGCCGGCGCCGACGGCCGACCCGGTGTGCTCGACGTGCCGCTGGACCACGGCGCGCAGCACGTCCCGGTCCTCGGCGTCCAGCCCGTCCAGGTCGACCATCTCGCCGTTGACCCTCCCTGCATGCAGGTCCAGCACGTACGCCGTTCCGCCGGACATGCCGGCCGCGAAGTTGCGCCCCACCGGACCGAGGACGACGACCTGGCCGCC
>JAVEDA010000445.1 GCA_030841195.1 Actinomycetota bacterium
TCCCGGACTGGCCCGGGGGTGCGCTCCACCGGCGTACCGGTAAGTCCGACAGACGCAGGACCGGACCCCTCCAGCACCCGCACCCGGTCGGCGTCCACCGCGAGGCCGAACCGGCTGCGCAGCAGGCGGTTGACGGCGCCGGCCACGTCGACCTCGTCGGCACCGGAGACCAGCTGCAGGCGCAGCGTCCCCGGGCCTCCGCCGAGCGGCTCCACAGCGGCCGCCGCCACGCCCGGGACCCCGAGCAGCGCGGCGACCAGGTCGCGGTGGTCGCTGATGGTCACGACCCCAGTGTTCCAGCCCGCGGGCGCCTAGAGTGCAGGGATGACCGAGCGTGATCAGCAGGGCACCTTCGATGACCCCGAGGTCCCCGAGGAGGACGCCCTCGAGCAGCGCCTGGACGCGGTAGCCGACGAGGACGGGGACGAGCCCGATCCCGAGGCGCTCGCGGTCGAGGCGGATCCCGCCGACGTCGCGGAGCAGTCCCGCAGCGTGGGCCCCGACGACGACGAATACCGCTGACCCTGGCTGCCGCCGCCTAGGATCGAGGAGGCCGCTCGCCGACCGTCTCGAAGGAGCTGACGTGCCCGCCGTTCCCGATGCCCGGACCCGCAGCGCCCGGCTGCCCCGGTCGGCCCGGCGCGAGCAGCTCCTCGGCGCGGCCCAGGAGGTCTTCGTCGCCCAGGGCTACCACGCGGCCGCGATGGACGACATCGCCGACGCCGCGGGGGTCAGCAAGCCGGTGCTCTACCAGCACTTCCCCGGCAAGCTCGACCTCTATCTGGCTCTGCTCGACCAGCACGCCGAGGTGATGGTGGCAGCGGTGCGCACCGCGCTGGACTCCACTACGGACAACAAGCTGCGGGTCGCCGCCACCATCGAGGCCTACTTCCGCTTCGTGGACGAGGACGGCGGCGCATTCCGGCTGGTCTTCGAGTCCGACCTGGTCAACCAGCCGGAGGTGCGCGAGCGGGTCGACGGCGTGACGCTCGCCTGCGCCGAGGCGATCAGCGAGGTGATCCAGGACGACGCGGGGCTGCCCAAGGACCAGGCCCGGCTGCTCGCCGTCGGTCTCGTGGGCATGGCCCAGGTGGCCGCGCGGTACTGGCTGGCCGACGATGGCGCGATCCCGCGGGACGCGGCGTCCCGGCTGCTGGCCAGCCTGTCCTGGCGCGGGATCGGCGGATTTCCGCGCACAGGGGAACCGCACTGACCTCGCGGGTGTCATCCAGCGATTAGCCTGGTCCGCGCACGCACGACCCGCAACGTTCGAGTCCCGGAGGTTCCCGTGGAGGTCAGGATCGGTGTCCAGCACGCCACCCGCGAGCTGGTGATCGACAGCGCCGAGACCACGGACGCGATCCTGGCGGCGGTCACTGCCGCGGTGACCGGCGACGCCTCCGTCCTCACGCTGACCGACGAGCGAGGCCGGCAGGTGCTCGTCCCCTCGGACAAGCTCGCGTACGTCGAGGTCGGCGAGCCCGAGAGCCGCCGGGTCGGGTTCGGCTCGCTGTAGTCCGAGCCCGGACGGCACTCGAAGATCCACTGGACGCTCCGACACCAGACACGCCGACAACCTGGTGTGTCGGCGTCCACTTTGTGCAACCGGTGGGGGTCCGCTCAGGCCGAGAGGCCGAGGGTGGCCATCCGGGTGGTGTGGTTCTCGGTCAGGCGGGCGAACATCCGGCCGACCTCGGCCAGGTCGGCGCCCCGGTGCGACAGCCCGCCCACCAGCAGTGATGCCAGCGCGTCCCGCTCGGCGGCCACCCGTTGGGCCTGGCTGAGCGCCTCGCCCACCAGCCGGCGACCCCACAGCGCGAGCCGCCCGGCCAGCCGGGGGTCGGCCTCGATCGCGGCCCGGACCCGGTCGACGGCGAACTGCGAGTGGCCGGTGTCCTCCAGGACGAGGAGCACCAGGTCGCGGGTCGACTCGTCGAGGTAGGCGGACACCTCGCGGTAGAAGTCCTCGGCGATGCCGTCACCGACGTACGCCTTGACCAGACCCTCGAGCCAGTCCCCGGGAGCGGTCCGCTCGTGGAAGGCCTCCAGCGCCGGGATGAACGGCTCCATCGCCTCTTCCGGCGAGGCCCCCAGCTCGGCCAGCCGGGCCTGCAGCAGCGCGAAGTGGTTGTACTCGGCGACCGCCATCGCGCCCAGCGCGGCCTTGTCGGCGATGGTCGGCGCGAACGACGCGTCGTCGGCGAGCCGCTCGAAGGCCGTCAGCTCGCCGTAGGCCAGCGCGCCCAGGAGGTCGACCACAGCCAGCCGGTAGTCCTCCTGATCGAGGGACGCGGCGAACGATCCGGCGGGGTCCTGCTCGGGCGCGTCCACGGTTTGCAGCGTACCGAGGGGTACGCTGGGCGCCGTAGAACGGATGCCCGGTCGCCCGACGAACCGATCGGCTCCGACCGACGAGACCCGCCTCCGAGCGGCCCGCCGTCCTCCTGACGGCGTGCGGCCCCGGGAACATCCGCGCGGGTCTCCACGCGAAAGGGCCTGTCCTGAACACCCCATCCTTCGCCGAGCTCGGCGTCCTCCCGGCCACGGTCGAGGCACTCGAAGCAGTCGGCATCACCCACCCGTTCCCGATCCAGGCGCTGACGCTGCCGGTGGCGCTGCACGGCCACGACATCATCGGCCAGGCCAAGACCGGCACCGGCAAGACCCTCGGTTTCGGCATCCCGGTGCTCCAGCGGGTGGTCGCCACCGACGAGAGCGGCGAGGACTCCCCGGTACCCGTGGTGCGCGACAAGCCGCAGGCGCTGGTCGTGGTGCCGACCCGCGAGCTGTGCGTGCAGGTCACCGAGGACCTGAAGAAGGCCGCCGCCCGCCGCCAGATCCGGATCCTGTCCATCTACGGCGGCCGCGCGTACGAGCCGCAGGTCGAGGCGCTGAAGCAGGGCATCGAGGTCGTGGTCGGCACGCCCGGCCGGCTGATCGACCTGGCCCAGCAGGGCCTGCTCGACCTCGGGCACGTCCGCAGCCTGGTGCTCGACGAGGCCGACGAGATGCTCGACCTCGGCTTCCTGCCCGACGTCGAGAAGATCGTCCGGCTGATCCCCGCCGGCCGGCAGACCATGCTGTTCTCGGCGACGATGCCGGGCGCGATCATCACCCTGGCCCGGTCGTACATGCACCACCCCACGCACATCCGCGCCGTCGACCCCGACGATGACGGCCAGACAGTCAAGGCCGTCGAGCAGCACGTCTTCCGGGCCCACGCGATGGACAAGGTCGAGATGCTGGCCCGGATCCTGCAGTCCGACGGGCGCGGCCTGACCCTGGTGTTCTGCCGGACCAAGCGCACCGCTGCCAAGGTCGCCGACGAGCTGGCCGACCGCGGCTTCGCCTCCGGCGCCGTGCACGGCGACCTCGGTCAGGGGGCCCGCGAGCAGGCGCTGCGCGCGTTCCGCAGCGGCAAGGTCGACGTCCTCGTCGCCACCGACGTGGCAGCCCGCGGCATCGACGTGCAGGACATCACCCACGTCGTGAACTACCAGTGCCCGGAGGACGAGAAGACCTACCTGCACAGGATCGGCCGCACCGCCCGGGCCGGCGCGAAGGGCATCGCGATCACCTTCGTCGACTGGGACGACATGCCCCGCTGGTCGCTGATCGACAAGGCCCTCGACCTCGGCATCGGCGAGCCCGAGGAGACCTACTCGAGCTCGGAGCACTTCTACGAGGAGCTGGACATCCCCCGCGACGTCACCGGCGTGCTGCCGAAGGCCAAGCGGACCCGGGCCGGCCTGGCCGCGGAGGAGGTCGAGGACATCGGCGAGACCGGCCGGGCCGGCGGCAGCCGTGGCCGCGGCGGCGCACCGGCGCGTGGCGCCGCAGCGGCCCGCAGCGGGTCGGGTGGTGGCCGGGGCGAGCGGGCCGAGCGGCCGGAGCGGCCGCGCCGCGAGCGGTCCCGGACCCGGACCCGCGGCGGTCAGCCCGCCGAGGGTGCGGCGACGACCGCCGACACCACCGCGAGCGCGACCGACGGCAGCAGCCCTGCTCGTCGCCGGCGCCGCCGCAGCCGTGGCGGTGGCACCGGCACCGACGGCGGCACCACCGACGCCTGACCGCGACTTGAGCAGGGACCTCGAGGTGCTGCGCCGCTGGGAGACCAGCGGCGCGGTCTGGCAGGTGCTGGACCGCGGCCCGGCACGCCTGGAGATCGCGCTGCTGACCTGCGACGCGGGCGAGCAGGTGGGCCGGCTGGTCTCTGCCGAGCCGGACCTGCGCGAGCACGTCGGCGAGCGCACCCGCAGCGACGAGCTCTAGAGCGTCAGGACGACCTTGACCCAGGTACGCCGGTCGCAGGCCGGGCAGCGCATCCACGACGGGTGACCCCGGCGGACGAACGGCAGGTGCAGCGACGGCAGCGCGAGCAGCACCAGCTGGCGCGGGGTGACGACGCTCCGCTCACGGCAGGACGAGCACGAGATCGTCAGCGCGCCCGGCGCCGGCGGCTGGCCGGAGACGCTGTAGAGCGACTGCCGGCCCTGCGGGTCGACCCGCAGCGGCGCGGCGCGAGAAGTCGTGCCGCCGCGTGTGCGCAGCCGGTCGAAGCCTGGGTCGGTCATCGCCGGCTCACCCGAACAGTCCCTCGGCCAGCTCGCGGTAGGCCTCGGCGCCGCGGGTGCGCCGGGCCGTCCCCAGCACGGACCGGCCGGCCGCCGGCGCCTCGGCGAAGCGCACCGAACGCGGGATGGCGGGTTCGAGCACGGTCAGGCCGTAGCGGCCGGACACATCGGCGAGCACCGCGCGGGCGTGGTTGGTGCGACCGTCGTACATGGTCGGGAGGACGCCGAGCACCCGAAGGCCCGGGTTGAGGATGCGCTGCACGTCGGTGATCGTGTCGAGCAGCTGGCCGACCCCGCGGTGGCTGAGCATCTCGCACTGCAGCGGGATGATCACCTCGTCCGCGGCGGTCAGGGCGTTGAGCGTGAGCACGCCGAGCGAGGGCGAGCAGTCCAGCAGGATCACGTCGTAGGCGGCGTCGACCTCGGCCAGCGCGCTGCGCAGCACATACTCACGGCCCGGCCGGCTCATCAGCTGCGCCTCGGTGCCCGCGAGCTCGATGGTCGCGGGCAGGAGATCGACCCCGTCCTCGGTCGGCTGGATGGCCATCGACGCACCCACCCGGCCCAGCAGCACGTCGTGCACGCTGAGCTCGACGGACTCCGGGTCCAGGCCGAGGGAGAAGGTCAGGCAGGACTGCGCGTCGAGGTCGACGAGGAGGACCTTGCGGCCCGTCTCCGCCAGGGCGCTGCCCAGCGACGCCACGGTGGTCGTCTTGGCGACCCCGCCCTTCTGGTTCGCCACTGCGATGGTCCGGCTCATTCGCGCCATTGTGCCTGTCCCGCCCCCCGCCCTGTCACGTTCAGCCCGGTAGCGTTCCGCAGCATGAGCACGCCGCCGTTCCTCGAGCTGCCGGCGGGCGTGCGGGCGTCCAGCGTGGCGACCCCGCGCGGCGCGCTGGCAGCGCTCTCGGCCGAGCCGGCCCAGGAGACCGGTGCGCCGGTCCTGCTGTTGCCCGGGTACACGGGGTCGAAGGAGGACTTCATCGCCGTGCTGGCGCCGATCGCTGCCGCCGGGCACCGGGTGGTCGCGGTGGACCAGCGCGGCCAGTTCGAGACTCCCGGCGACGGTGACCCCTCGTCGTACGAGCTCAAGGTGCTGGCCGACGACGTCCTCACGGTCCTCGCCGGGCTCGGGGCGCCGGCGCACCTGGTCGGCCACTCCTTCGGTGGCTTGGTGGCCCGTACGGCGGCGCTGGCCGACCCCGCCGCCCTGCGGTCGCTGACCCTGATGAGCTCGGGACCGGCGGCCATCCCCGCTCCGGCGAACCAGACGACCGCGCTGCTCGCCCAGGTCCTGCCGGTGATGGACCTGGAGACCATCTGGGTCGCCAAGCGCCAGATCGAGTCGCAGACCGAGACGGACCCGCCGGCACCCGAGATCGAGGCCTGGCTGCACGCCCGGTTCGTCGCCAACCACCCGGTCGGCATGCTGCGGATGGCCGAGCAGCTGCTCACCGAGATCGACCGCACCGACGAGCTGCACGCCCTGGGCCTGCCGGTGCTCGTCGCTTTCGGCGACCGCGACGACGTCTGGCCGCCTTCGTTGCAGGCCGAGACCGCGCAGCGCCTCGGTGCCCGCACGGCCGCCTGGCCGGGCGTGGGGCACTCCCCCGCGGCCGACGCACCGGACATGACGGTCGCCGACCTGCTGGCGTTCTGGGCGACCACCGAGAGCCCCTCCTAGCCGGCGAGCTGCTCAGGCCGGATCCCGGCGTAGCCGTTCGCCAGCAGCGGCGAGGAGATCAGGAAGTCGGCCGTGGCCAGGTTGCAGGCGACCGGGACGTTCCACACGGCGGCGATCCGCAGCAGCGCCTTGACGTCCGGGTCGTGCGGCTGCGGCTCGAGCGGGTCCCAGAAGAAGATCAGGACGCCGATGCTGCCCTCGGCGATCTTGGCGCCGATCTGCTGGTCGCCGCCGACCGGACCGGACAGGAACCGGGTGACCGGCAGGCCGAGCTCGTACTCGACCATCGTCCCCGTGGTCCCGGTGGCGCAGAGGTCGTGCTCGCGCAGCGTGCCGCGGTTGAACGCGGCCCACCGGAGCAGCTCCACCTTCTTGTTGTCGTGGGCGACGAGCGCGATCGATCGCCGCGCCTCGGGTGAGGTCGACGGTGTGCTCTGCGTCGTCGGTGTCGTTGGTGGTCCGATGCCGGTGAGGTTCACGCCTCCACGGTGGGCGGTCCAGGTGTCCGGCACGTTGCTCGCGGTGTCGGACAGGTGAATCCTGTGCGGTCGGGACAAACGTTCCCGC
>JAVEDA010000455.1 GCA_030841195.1 Actinomycetota bacterium
TCGAGGACGTCGTGCTCGACCCGGCGTCGATCGAGGACCAGCTGGCCGGCTGGGCCGAGGCGGTGCGGGCCGACCTGCCGCACCTGGACCTTCCGCCGACTGCGCGCTCGGTGCTCGTGCTCCCCGACCTCGACGTGATTGCCGAGGACCGCTGGCCGCAGGCGCTGCGAGTGCTCTCGGCCGACCCGCGGCTGCGGGCGGCCGCGGTCACGCCGGTCCGGCTCGACCTCGGTGACGGCCGGTCGCGCGGCGTCCCGTCGCACGCGTCGTGGGTGCTGCGGACTCGGGCCGTGCTTGGCGGCCGCCCTGGCTCGGCCTGGGCCGCACCCGGCTCCGGTCTCAGTGGCCCGTACGACGAGCTGCCCGCAGGTGTCGTCGACGACGTCGACCCGGCGGTGCTCGCAGCGGCGGGTGTGCGCACCGGGCTGGTGGCCCTGCTCGCCGAGCCCAGAGGGGCCGACGACCTGCTGACCCGGCTGGCCGACGGGTCCCGTCCCGTGACTTCGACCCTGCTGGCCGACCTCTGGCCGCTGCTCGCCGCACTGGACCCGCGGGCCGTGACCCCGCCCGAGCGGCTGCGGGTCGGCCCGACCCGGGTCGTCGACGCCGACGGCCTGGTCGTCGTGGATCGGCCTGAGCACCTCCAGGTGATCCGCACCGATGCGCTGGTCGTGCCGGTGCACCTGGCAACTGCACTCGCAGAGGTGCTCGACCTGGACCGCAGCTCGGAGGTCGTGGGGACTCCCGACCTCGGCGGCGGCCTCGAGCAGCCGGTGCCCGCGTCGGTGGCGGGACTGGTGCAGGGGCTGCCCGACACCTGGTGGGAGCACGAGGACCTGGTGGTGGACGGGCAGCACGTGTCGTGGTGGCGCGGGCCGGACGGGCGGGTGCACGCGGCGACCGTCGACGGCCTGGCCCGAGGCCTGGCCGCGGCAGCAGGTCGATGGGAGAGCCGGCTGCTGCTGGCGGCGGTCCTGGCCGACCCGGACCGGGCCGACGAGCTCGGCGCCGAGACACAGCTCGAGCGCTAGCCCGTCAGGAGGGGTTGGGAGGCCCGTCGGCCTGGGCTGGGTCGGCCTGTGCCGCCCGGAGTGCGGTGCGACGGCGGCGCACGTGCCGGATGCCGACCAGGCCGAGGAAGAGGCCGGCCGCCATGATCCAGACCCAGTCGCCGTTGCCGTGCTCGGACAGGCGGTCGTGCAGCACGAGGGTCACCACCAGGCCGACGGCCCAGAGCGCGGTGCCGATGGTGACGACGAGCACGTCGTCGGACTCCATCGGCTCGGGAGCCGGGCGGCGTGGTGCGGGCATGGGCACAGGCTACGTCTGGCAGGCTCCGCACCGACGTCGTTCAGCTCCCGGCCCCGAGAGGTTCGCCATGTCAGGCTCCGGCACCCAGACCGCGGCACCCCGCACCGACGGCAGAGGCGGAGGGCTGGACAGCTTCTTCCGCATCTCCGAGCGCGGCTCGACCCTGTCCCAGGAGATCCGCGGTGGGCTGGTCACGTTCTTCACGATGGCCTACATCGTGGTGCTGAACCCCCTGATCATCGGCACGGTGCCGGACGCCGACGGCAAGTTCCTCGGCGGCGGCTCGACGCCCGATCTCGCGCTGGTGGCCGCGGCCACGGCCCTGGTCGCCGGCGTGGTGACGATCCTGATGGGCGTCGTCGCCAACTTCCCGCTGGCCCTCGCGACCGGCCTCGGGCTGAACGCCTTCGTCGCGTTCTCGATCGCCTCCCAGATGAGCTGGGCCGACGCCATGGGCCTGGTCGTCATCGAGGGACTCATCATCCTCGTGCTGGTGCTCACCGGCTTCCGCAAGGCGGTGTTCCACGCCGTCCCGACCGGGCTGAAGACTGCGATCAGCGTGGGCATCGGTCTGTTCATCGCGTTCATCGGGCTGGTGGACGCCGGTGTCGTGCGTCGCAACCCGGACGCCTCCAACACACCGGTGCCGGTCGGATTCGGGGCAGGTGGCGAGCTGGCCGGTTGGCCGACCCTGGTCTTCGTCGTGGGGCTGCTGGCGATCATCGTGATGATGGTGCTGAAGCTGCGCGGCGCGATCCTGATCGGCATCGTCGGCGCCACGGCCCTGGCCATCGTGATCGAGGCGATCGCCGACATCGGGCCGAGCTTCATCGCGCCGGGCCAGGTCAACCCGCACGGCTGGGGGCTCAACGTGCCGAAGCTGCCGGACAGCTGGGTGGAGACGCCGGACTTCGGGCTGCTCGGCAACTTCAGCCTGCTGGGCTCGTGGGACCGGGTCGGCGTCATCGCCGCCCTGCTGTTCGTCTTCACGCTGCTGCTGGCCGACTTCTTCGACACCATGGGCACGATGACGGCGATCGGAGCCGAAGCAGGGCTCCTGGACGAGGAGGGTGCACCGATCGGGGCGCAGCGCATCCTGGTCGTCGACTCGATCGCTGCCGCAGCGGGTGGCGCCGCCTCTGTGTCCAGCAACACGTCGTACATCGAGTCGGCCTCGGGCGTCGGTGACGGCGCTCGCACCGGTCTGGCCAGCGTGGTGACCGGCGTGCTGTTCCTGCTCGCGACCTTTCTCGCCCCGGTGGTGGCGATCGTCCCCTACGAGGCGGCGACGCCGGCACTGGTCGTCGTCGGGTTCCTGATGATGACCCAGGTCCGCGGCATCGACTGGGACGACATGGAAATCGCGATCCCGGCCTTCCTCACCATCGTGCTGATGCCGTTCACCTACTCGATCACGGTGGGCATCGGCGCCGGCTTCTGCACCTACGTGCTGATCAAGGCGGTACGCGGCAAGTCCGCGCAGGTGCACCCGCTGCTCTGGGTCGTGTCGGCGTTGTTCGTGCTGTACTTCGCGCTCAACCCGTTGCAGCAGCTGCTCGGGGTGAACTAGCCGGCAGGGTCGCCCGCGGCGGGCAGTCGGCGAGGTCGGTCGCCGGCCCCGGGCGGCCGAAGTGCCAGCCCTGGCCGTGGTCGACGTCGAGAGCGAGCAGGGTGGCCGCGTCGGCGGCCGTCTCGACGCCCTCGGCAACCACGGTGGCGTCGAACCCGTGCGCGAAGTCCACCAATGACCGGACCAGCGTGCGCAGCACCGGGTCCCCGCTGACCCCGTCGACCAGGCTCCGGTCCAGCTTGATGACGTCCGGCGTCGTGACGACGATGTGCCGTAACGAGGAGAAGCCGGCGCCGACGTCGTCGATCGCCAGCCGCATGCCGCGCTGCCGGAGCGGTGCGAGCGTGCTTCGCAGCGCGTCGTAGTCCTCCACCGGGTCGTGCTCCGAGAGCTCGAGGAGCACCCGCTCGACCGGGAGCCGGGCGAGCAGCTCGCCGCACTCGGGGGTCATCAAGGTCCCCGGTGACACGTTCATGGCCAGGTAGCCGGTGACGCTCGCCAGGTGCTCGGCCGCGCGCTCGATGGCGAGCAGCTCCAGCCGGTCTCCGAAACCGATGGTGTGTGCGGCCGCGAAGCAGATGTCCGGCGCCTGCCCCCACTCGGCCGGGAACCGGCTCAGCGCCTCGGCGCCCACCCGGTCGCCGGTGGCCAGCTCGACGATCGGCTGCAGGACGACGGTCGGTCCGCCCGCCGCGATGACGGGAAGCAGCCGCTGCTCGATCTCGTCCCGGCGGGCGCGGTCGACGACACCGGGCTCGATCACCACGGACGCGGCGTGAGCCAGCACCTCCATCAGCGCCTTGTCCCGGACGGTCAGCTCCTTGTCCGAGGTGAGTCCGGCGGCGCAGAACGTGCCGTACAGCGAGCCGTCGCTGAGTACGACGGGCACCGAGACGAAGCTGCGGATCCTGGGCAGTCGCGCGGCGGGCAGCCGCATCGCCGCGGGGAAGGCCGTCACGTCCGGCATGACAGCGGGCAACCTCCCGTCGAGGACCGCCTGGCAGAACGTCGTGGCCCGCCGCTGGGTCGTGCCCTCCTTGAACAGGAACGGCACCGAGGACTCGACCACCTCGAGGTGCTGCGTCTCGCCGTCCAGTCGGGAGAGGAACGCCACCGACAGGCGGAGACTGCTCTTGGCGGTGCGCAGCAGCTCGGCGACCTGCTGGTCGGCCTCGGAGCGTCGTATCGCCATGACGATTCTGTCGACAGGTTCGGTCACTGACTTCACCGATCGGTGCGGCAGACTGACGCCTGTGACGCGGCCGGACGAGCGGGAGGAGGGTCCCGAGCCGCACCACCGGCTGCCGGTGGACCCGGACGTCGAGGCCGACGAGGACGACCGTCGACTGGGGCACACAGCCACGGTGCCGCGCGAGTTCGGCGCGGTGCTGGCCGAGCGCTGGGACGTGCTCCTGGTCGTCGCGGTCGGGGGCGCTCTCGGCAGCCTCGGCCGTTGGGGTCTCGGCGAGGCGCTGGCCGGCTCGGGGTCGTCGTTCCCCTGGGCGACCTTCGTCGAGAACGTGTCAGGGTCGTTCGCGCTCGGTGTGCTCGTGGTCGTGCTGCTGGAGCGGTGGCCGCGGTCGAGGTACCTGCGGCCGTTCCTCGGCGTCGGGGTCCTCGGCGGTTTCACCACGTTCTCCACCTATGCACTCGACCTGCGCAGCCTGGTCGCGGCCGACCGCCTCGCGCTCGCGGTCACCTACCTCGTCGGCACCCTGGTCGCTGCGCTGCTGGCCGCCTGGCTCGGCATCGCGGCTACCCGTCGGGTGGTGGGCGGATGACGGTCCTGCTCGTGCTGCTCGGGGGCGCGCTGGGGGCTCCCGTGCGCTACGTCGTCGACCTGATGGTGCAGTCACGCCACGACAGCGTGATGCCGTGGGGCACCTTCGTGGTGAACGCGGCGGGGTCGCTCGTCCTCGGTGCCACGGCCGGCGGCGTAGCGGCGGCCGGTGGCCCGGACTGGGTGCTGGCGCTGGCCGGGACCGGCTTCTGCGGCGCCCTGACGACGTTCTCGACCTTCTCGTTCGAGACCGTCCGACTGGCGGAGGAGGGCGCGCTGCGGGCGGCCGCGGTCAACGTGGCCGGCAGTGTCCTCGTCGGTGCGGCCGCGTGCGCCGCGGGGTGGTCGGTGGCCACGGCCCTGCTCTGACTCCTGTACACCTGGCGGGTGCGCACCGTCACAGAGGAGGAGCTGGGCCGGCTGTTCGCTGCGCTGCCGCCGGATCCGCGGGTCGTCGCGGGCGGCAATGGAGGGACCCCGCGACACGTCCTCGGCGTGCTGGACGCCCAGGTGCCGGCGTACCGGCTGTTCATGCTCAACGCCCACCACGGCGTTCCCACTCGACCCGGGGTCGTGCATGAGACGCCGTTCGTCGGCCCCGGCATGCGCCGCAGCCCGACGCTGTCCTACCTCCCCGCCCGACTGTCGCTGGTGCCGACCATGTTCGCCACCACGACACCACCGGTCGTCGTCTGCGTCACCGTGGCCCCCGCGGTCGACGGCCGGCTGTCGCTGGGGACCGAGGTCAACGTGCTGCCGGCCGCGATCGAGGCGTGCCGCGCCCGTGGCGGGCTGGTCGTCGCGCAGGTGAACAGCCAGATGCCTTGGACGTACGGCGACGCGGTGCTGGACCCGACGGCTGTGGATGTCTGCCTCGAGGTCGAGGCCGCCCTCGACGAGCCGTCGACGGCCGAGCCCGACGACGCGGCGCGCCGGATCGGAGAGCTGGTGGCAGCGCGGGTCGGCGACGGAGCCACCCTGCAGCTGGGGATCGGGATGGTGCCGGATGCCACCCTGCCCGGGCTCGCGCA
>JAVEDA010000487.1 GCA_030841195.1 Actinomycetota bacterium
CGCCGGCAGCAAGTCGGCTCAGCGAGGACAACAGGGTGGTGCACGCGTTGCCGAGCGCGTCCACGGCGCGGGTCGCGGCGGCGGCCGGGTTGTTGATCTCGTGGGCCAGCCCGGCCGCGAGGGTGCCCAGGGCCACCAGCGCCTCGCGCTGCCGGGTCACCGCCTCGAAGTTGCGGGCCGTGCGGAACAGGCCCTCGATCAGGTGGGCACCGAACGGGAACCAGTCGGCCGACCAGTCCCGCAGCGCGGGGGCGGGCACCCGCAGCAGCCGGCCCGCGATCGACGCACGACCTGTCGCGAGGTAGGCGCCGTTGTCGTCCCAGGCGCGGAACCCGCCGGCCCACCGGCCGGGTGCGTCCATCGCGCCGAGCACGGTCTCCTCGGTCCCCACGTGCCGCACCAGGTCGAGCCGGCCCTCGACGAGCACCCACCAGAAGTCGGCCGGCTCACCTTCCCGGAACGGCTCGTCACCCGGGCCGAACCGCACCTCCTGGCCGGCCGCCAGGAGCGCGCCGAGCTGGTCGTCCGGCATCCGGTCGAACAGGCTCAGGGGGCGCAGGTCGGCGAGCTCCATCACATGGTCGCCAGGTAGCGGTGCACCAGGTAGACCGACATCGCTCCCTCACCGACCGCCGAGGCGACCCGCTTCATCGAGTCCAGCCGCACGTCCCCGGCGGCGAACACCCCCGGCACGCTGGTCTCCAGCGCGAAGGGTGCCCGCGCCAGCGGCCAGGCCGCGGCGTCCGACGAGCCGAGCAGGTCGTGGCCGGTCACCACGAAACCCCTGTCGTCGCGTACGACGTCGGGGCCGAGCCAGTCGGTCCGCGGCGAGGCGCCGATGAACACGAACAGCCAGCTCGTCGACGCCTCCTCGATAGCACCGCTCGCGTGGTCGATGAGGGTGACAGCCTCGAGGTGCCCGTCGCCGCGAGCACCGATCACCTCGCTGCGCAGCCTGACCTCGATGGTGGGGGCGGCCTGGATCCTGGCGACCAGGTAGAGCGACATCGTGTCCTCGAGTGCGGAGCCGCGGACGAGCAGGACGACCCGCTTCGCGTAGCGGGCCAAGTTGAGCGCGGCCTGCCCGGCCGAGTTGGCGGCACCCACGACGTACACCTCGTCGCCCTGGCACTGGATCGCCTCGCTCGCAGTTGCGCCGTAATAGACGCCGCGGCCGGACAGCTCCTCCGCCCCGGATGCGTCCAGCCGGCGGTACGAGACCCCGGTGGCGGCGAGCAGGGCGCGGGCCTCGAGGTCGGAGCCGTCGGCGAACCGGACGGCGCGCACCGGCCCCCGCGCATCGAAGGCCACCACGTCGCGCGCCAACACCATCTCCGCGCCGAACCTCGCGGCCTGGGCGACCGCGCGGTGGGTAAGGTCGGCGCCGGACAGCCCCTTGGGGAAGCCCAGGTAGTTCTCGATCGACGCGCTCTGGCCGGCCTGGCCGCCGGGCGCCTCGCGCTCGACCACCACGGTGCGCAACCCCTCGGATGCGGCGTAGACGGCGGCTGCCAGCCCCGCAGGGCCGCCGCCGACGATGCAGAGGTCATAGAGCGGCTGCTCGGCCCGGGTGCGCAGCCCGAGTGCGCTGGCGAGGGCGAGGGCGGACGGCGACCGCAGCACCTCGCCGTCGGGCACCAGCACGAGGGGCAGGTCGTCGATCTGCGCGTCGGCGAGGGTCTGCAGCCGCACCGCCTCGTCGTCCCGGTCGACGTCCAGCCAGCGGTAGGGCACGTGGTTGCGGGTCAGGAAGGTCTTGATGTCGTGGCTGCGCTCGGACCACCGGTGCCCGACCACGCGCAGGTCGCCGGTGTCCTCCGGGTGCGACCGCTGCCAGTCGCCGAGGAGGTCGTCGACCACCGGGAAGAGCCGCTCGGCCGGCGGGTCCCAGGGCTTGAGGAGGTAGTAGTCGAGCCCGATGTCGTTGATCGCGGTGATGGCGACGTCGGTGTCGGCGTAGGCCGTCAGGAGCAGCAGCTTGGCGTCCGGCGCGTGCACCCGGCCCTGCTCGAGCAGCTCGGTCCCGGTCATGTCCGGCATCCGCTGGTCGGTGGCGATCAGTGCGACCGCGCGGCTGCGCAGCGCCAGCTCGGCGAGCACCGCCAGCGCCTCGGTGCCCGACCCGGCCGGGACCACCCGGTAGGCAGCGCCGTACTCGGTGCGCAGGTCGCGGGTGATCGCCTGCAGCACCTCAGGGTCGTCGTCGACCGTCAGGATCGTCGGTTTCGCCATCGTGGGAGCCCCTCCGACGGCGCAGCGTAGCGCCGCAGGGCGCTAGCTGCGTGCGCCCTCTTCGCGCTCCGGGCAACTGCCCTCGACGGCCGCACCGACGCGACCCTGGAGATCGCGGTCGGCCTTGGGTTCCTCCGGGCCGGCCCCGCGACGCTCGGCTGATCAAGGCGATGCCGCCGATCTTCGGTCCGCCCGTGGTCCGGCCGTTACGCTCCTGATCACTGGTTCGGGGAGGGCGGAGAATCGCGGGTGGAGCAGTGCGCAACGTGTGGGACGACCAACGTCGAGGGCTCGCGCTTTTGCGTCGAATGCGGCGCAGCCCTGTCTCAGACGTGTACCTCGTGCGGCCAGCCGATCCAGGCCGGGTTCAAGTTCTGTGGTCAGTGCGGCGCACCGCTCGCGGTCACGCTGGTCCCTGCCCAGCCGCTCGCCCCGGCCCCGGTCGCCGAACGCCGTCTGTGCTCGGTCCTCTTCTGCGACTTGGTGGGCTTCACCCCACTGTCCGAGGCGCGTGACCCAGAGGAAGTCCGCGAGCTGCTCTCGGCGTACTTCGAGACGGCGAGCACGGTGATCCGCCGGTACGGCGGCGTGGTGGAGAAGTTCATCGGCGACGCCGTGATGGCGGTCTGGGGCACTCCGTCCGCGACCGAGAGCGACGCCGAGCGGGCGGTGCGCGCCGCACTGGACCTGGTCGACACGGTCCGGCAGCTGGGTGCCGAGCGCCAGGTCGACACCCTGGCCGCCCGGGCCGGCGTCGTCACCGGCGAGGTCGCCGTGACGATCGGCGCCGTCAACGAGGGCATGGTCGCGGGCGACGCGGTCAACACAGCAGCCCGGGTGCAGGCCGCGGCCGCCTCCGGCCAGGTGCTGGTGGACTCGGCCACCCAACGGCTCGCGTCCAGCGCCATCGGTTTCGAGGACGCCGACCTGCACAGCCTCAAGGGCAAGACCGAGCCGGAGCGGCTCTGGCGTGCAACCCGCGTGATCTCCGGGGTGGGCTGGTCGCAACGCGTGGACGGTCTCGAGGCACCGCTCACCGGCCGGGACGCGGAGGTCCGGACGATCCGTGAGCTTTTCCACGCGACGGCCGAGCGCCGCACGCCGCGGATGGTCGTCCTCTCCGGCCCAGCAGGCGTCGGCAAGTCTCGGCTCGGCT
>JAVEDA010000139.1 GCA_030841195.1 Actinomycetota bacterium
CACTGCGCAAGCTCGAGCTCGGCACCCGGGCGCTGCCGCTGGCGCCGGAGCCGAGCCTGCAGACGACCAGCGCCCTGATGATCGCCAACCCGTTTCGCAACGAGGGCGTGGCCAAGCTGTTCTCCACCCACCCGCCGATGGCCGAGCGGATCGCCCGGCTCGAGCAGATGGCCGGCTACCAGCGCTAGGACGCTGAAAGCTCGCTAGGACGCCGCCACGAAGACCCGGTACGACGGCATGCCGAGCTCCAGGTCCCGCTGCTCCAGCCGGGTCAGCACCAACGGGTCGAGCCCGTCGCTGCGCCACTGGTCGAGCAGCACGGCGTTCGCACCGGCCAGGTAGCGGTCGACCGAGCGCTGCCACTCGCCGTCCCGGCGCCGGGCCGCGGGGGTCGGCCCGGAGGTGAGGTCACCCCGGTCCTGGTCGTAGGTCAGGCCGGTCACGTCGACCACCACCGGGCACCCGTGCTGAAGGTCCCGGGTGAGCACGTCGGCGGCCACCAGCGCGGCTGCGCTGTCGGCCGCGATGCACCGGGCCCCGGCGAGCTGGTCTGCCATCGAGCTCTCGGGTGGCGGCCGTCGGCCCTCCGGCTGGGTGACGACGTGGGCTCCGAGCACCGCCAGGGCCACCAGCCCGACGGCGGGCACCAGCGGCCGGACCACCGCGGCCCGGACCGCGAGCCAGGACAGCGCAGCGTCCGCTCCGACCCCCACCACCAGCGCGAGGGCCGGTGCCGCGAAGGTGCCGTAGTGGCCGAAGTAGGACGGGCTGGTGAGCAGCAGCAGCATGCCCACCGCGAGCAGGACGGCCCAGACCCTGGTTACCGGCCGGCGCCAGGCCAGCAGTGCGACGGCCACCGCGGCCGCCACCGCGAGGAGCACGGCCATCGCTGCCAGCCGGGCGCTCACCGGTCCCGGTGAGATCTGCAGGGCCTCGATGCTGGCCAGCCGGTCGACCGTGGTCACCGCGTTGTTCGGCCGGCCGAGCTGGTCGAGCACCACCATCCGCAGCATCCGAGGGCCGGCGAGGACCAGGAACGGCAGGCACACGACAGCGGCTGCCGCTGCGCCGGCACCGACGTACGAGAGAGTGTTACGCCAGCCGGACCGCCGCAGCAACCAGAGCGCGAGCACGAGGAACGGCAGCACCGCCCACGCCTTCACCGCGACCGCCAGGCCGAGCACGACGCCCGCTGCGACGATCCGGCGGCGGCCGGCGCCCGGGCCGAGCAGGGCCAGCGCCCCGAGCAGGCCGAGGTTCACCAACGGCTCCAGCAGGGTGGTCCGCTCGGCGTACGCGGCCGGCTGCCAGACGGCGTAGAACAGCCCGGCGACCAGGCCGGCCCGGGGCGACACCCGGCCGGCGATCCGCCAGACCAGCACCGCGCTCAGCGCGCCGACGAGCATGAAGGCCACCCGGGCGCTCGCCATGCCCTCGGAGTCGCCCGCGATCCGCCCGAGGGCGGCGAACGGCGCCAGCACCAGGGTGATGCCCGGCGGGTGCAGCAGGACGTAGTCGCGGTAGGGCAGGCGCCCGGAGAGCAGAGCGTCCGACGCCGAGTAGTAGACGCCGTCGTCGTAGGCCAGCACCCCCGTGAGGCCCCCGCCGCGCAGGACGGGGGCCAAGCGCGCGACGAGGGCGACCACGGCGACGACCATGGCCGGGACGTACGCCGGGAGCCGCGACGGCAGCCCCGGGCCGAGGTGTCGCACATAGGACCTGACGAGCGGCACCCCCGCAGGGTGCCCGGCCGGGCTGTGAGCTTCCTGGGAGGTGGCGGCGCTAGCGGTAGTTGACGAACTGCACGGCGAAGTCGAGGTCGGCGCCCTTCACCAGCGCCTGCACCGCCTGCAGGTCGTCGCGACTCTTGGACGAGACCCGCAGCTCCTCGCCCTGGATCTGCGCCTTGACCGACTTGGGGCCTTCGTCGCGGATCAGCTTGGAGACCTTCTTGGCGTTCTCGCTGGAGATGCCCTGCTCGATCTCGCAGACCAGGTAGTACTCCTTGCCCGACAGCGTCGGGTCGCCCTTCTTCAACGACTTCAGCGAGATGCCGCGCTTGATCAGCTTGGTCTCGAAGACGTCGAGGATCGCCTTCACCCGCTCCTCGCTGTTCGCCTCCATCCGGACCGTCTCGCCGGACCACTTGATCGAGGCGCCCACGTTCTTGAAGTCGAACCGCTGCGAGATCTCCTTGGCGGTCTGGTTCAGCGCGTTGTCGACCTCCTGGTGGTCGACCTTGCTCACGATGTCGAAGGACGAGTCAGCCATGGCCCGCACGTTATACGACGGCCCGACCGCGCCGGCGCCCCCGATCGCACTCCCACCGTCAAGATCGTTCGCGACGTTCCGCCGCAACTCGCCGTGCGCCGGTCGGCGAGTTGTTACCGGACGTCGCGAACGATCTTGGTACGGCGGGTGGTTAGGGTGCCGGGACGGCGACGCTGCGACCAGACGACGACGACACGACCACGGGGAGAACCGAATGCGCACGGCTCGACACCGCACTCTGCTGGCGGCGCTGGTCGGCGTGCTGGCGACGCTGGCCGGACTGGCACTGCCGGTCGCCGCCGACGCGGCCCCGGTCCCGCTCACCGCCCGGGAGCGCGGCAACGACGTGTCCTACCCGCAGTGCGGCAGCACGCTGCCGACCGCCGCCGACTTCGGCATCGTCGGCGTCGACGGGGGCCGCCCGTTCGAGGTCAACCCGTGCCTGGCCGAGCAGATCGTCTGGGCCCGGTCCGCCGGCCGCCCGGCCTACTACGTGAACACGGCCAACCCGGGGCCGCGGCTGTCGACGCACTGGCCGCTCGGGCAGACCCAGCCGCGCACCTGCGCGCGGAGCAAGCCCGACTCGGCCGCCTGCGCGTTCGACTACGGCTGGAACGCCGCCAAGGACTCTCTCGCCCGGGCCCGCACGGCGGCCGCCTCGGTGGGCGCCCCCGACGTCACCAACAGCAGCTGGTGGCTGGACGTCGAGGTGCACAACACCTGGGAGTCGCTGGAGTACGGCCACACGGCGACGTTCCTGCGCAACGACACCGCGGTCCTCCGCGGCGCCCAGCACCTGCTGG
>JAVEDA010000009.1 GCA_030841195.1 Actinomycetota bacterium
CCATCCCCGGCTCGCGCGGCACCGGCACCGAACGCCGGGTCACGGAGGAGCGCGCCTCGACCCGGCGTTGCTTGGCGGTCATCCCCTTCGTCGGGGTGAGGGACAGCCGGTCCCGCAGGAACCAGGAGCTCCAACGCACCGCCCCGACGGTGTCCTTCCCGTCGCCGTTCCAGTCGCCGACGACCGCCCGGTCGGTGTTCCTCCCGAACGCGAACGTGTACGTCGGTGCGGCACCCTTCTTCAGCTTGGTCGGGGCCTGCAGGAGGAACCAGCGCGCGCCGCGTCGGACGCCCACGCCGTCGCGGCCGTCACCGTTCCAGTCCCCGGTGACCGGCGTGTCGGTCGGCCGGCCGAAGGCGAACCGGCGCGAGGTAGTGCCCGCCGACGGGAACCCCCGCAGCAGCCAGACGCCACCGCGGACGACACCGACGTCGGTGCGGCCGTCGCGGTTGAAGTCACCCACGACCGGCTTGTCGCCTGCCATGCCGAAGTCGAACTCCCGGGTGGGCACCGGAGCGGAGCCGACCATCGCGTCGTAGATGACCCAGTGGCCATTGGCGAACACCGCGGGGGTGTACGCGCCGTCCCGGTTCCAGTCGCCCCAGAGCAGCGTCGAGCCGGGCGGCGTCGGCACGTTGAACCGCTGGTCGACGACGCCGTCCCCGGCCCGGACCCGGGCCGAGGCGTGGGTCGGTCCGGCGAACGCCGGCACGCTGCGGAGCGGGAACACCGGGGCCGTCGCCTTGCCGGGGGTCAGGGCACTCGGCATCGCCGGCGCCCCGGGGGCGGTCGCCGCGGCCACCGGTCCGCCGGCCAGGGTTCCGGCCGTGAGTGCCGCCGACACCAGCAGCACCAGCCCACCGCCGACGACCCGTCCTGACCTGCCTGTTGCTGCGTACGTCACCGTTCCCCGTCCCTGGCTGTGCTGTGCATGTGTCGTCCTCGGCTTCCCCGCGTCGGCGCAAACCGGGCATAACCCTGCCATGCCACCCACCGGACCGTCGGGAGTTCTCTGCAGAAGGATGGACCATCGACGGCCGTCGGGCGTCACCCGACACGGCGGGGGAGGTCCATCGGTCGCGGGTACGGCACAATGACGGGAGGATCTTCGGCCGACGTACGTCGGGACGGGAGATCCTCCCTTGTCACCGGCTCCAGAAAGGCAGACGTCCGTGACCACGGCACGCCCGGCGCGCACCGTCGGCAAGCTGGACCTCGACGCCACCACCGTGCGTCGGGCCCGGTCGCTGGCCCGCGCCGCGGGGCGCCCGATCGTCCGGCTGGCCAAGACCCACACCACCGTGTCGGTCGAGCGGGCCGTGCTGCGGTTGGCCGGACTCACCGGCGCCGACGCCGAGGGCATCCCCTGGGTCAACCGGCTGACCGACGCGGTTCGGGACCAGGCCGGGCTCGAGCAGGGGGTGGCGCTGCCGGTGTGGGACGCGCTGCGTCGCAGCGGTGACGGCGACCTGACCGCGCTGGCCCAGCGGGCGGCGTCCGGCGGCGTCGAGCTGCGGGTCCCGGACGGCAGGGACGCCGAGCGGGCCCGGAAAGCCTCGGCCCGCGCGGTGGGCCGCGGCATCGCCACCATCGACCGGCGCCGGGCCGAGCGGGACCGGATGGTCGCCCGGATCGGCGACGCCCCGCGCCAGCCGTGGATCTACCTGATCGTCGCGACCGGCGACATCTACGAGGACATCCCGCAGGCGCAGGCGGCCGCGCGTGAGGGTGCCGACGTCATCGCGGTGATCCGGTCCACCGGCCAGTCGTTGCTGGACTACGTGCCCGAGGGTGCGACCCGCGAGGGCTACGCCGGCACCTACGCCACCCAGGAGAACTTCCGGCTGATGCGCGCCGCGCTGGACGAGGTCTCCAAGGAGCTCGGGCGCTACGTCCGCCTGACCAACTACGCGTCCGGCCTGTGCATGCCTGAGATCGCCGCGCTGGCCGGCCTCGAGCGGCTCGACATGATGCTCAACGACTCGATGTACGGGATCCTCTTCCGCGACATCAACCCGGTGCGGACCTTTGTGGACCAGCGGTTCTCCCGACAGGTGCACGCCCGGGCCGGGATCATCATCAACACCGGCGAGGACAACTACCTCACCACCGCCGACGCGGTCGACGAGGCCCACACCGTCACCGTGTCCCAGCTGCTCAACGAGTACTTCGCCAAGGAGGCCGGGCTCCAGGACTGGCAGCTGGGGCTCGGGCACGCGTTCGAGATCAACCCGGACGTACCGGACTCGTTCCGGCTCGAGCTGGCCCACGCCCTGCTCGCCCGCGAGCTGTTTCCCAAGGCGCCGCTCAAGTGGATGCCCCCCACCAAGCACATGACCGGCGACGTCTTCCGCGGCTACCTTCTGGACGGCTTCTTCAACCTCGTCGGCGCACTCACCGGGCAAGGGATCCTGCTCGTCGGCATGATGACCGAGGCGGTCGTCACGCCGTTCCTGTCCGACCGCGACCTTGCGCTGCAGAACGTCCGCTACGTCCTCGACGCCGCCGGCCGACTGCACGAGGACTTCCACCCACAGCCCGGGGGGTTCATCCAGACCCGGGCCCACCAGGTCCTGGACGAGGCCGTCACCCTGCTCGAGCGGATCACCGACGAGCCGGGGAAGGCGCCGCTGCTCGAGGCGATCGGGGACGGCACGTTCGGGCTGATGAAGCGGCCCGCCGACCGCGGCAAGGGCTACGACGGCGTGGTGATGCAGGGCGACGGGTACTGGAACCCGGCCACCGAGATCCTGGAGGGACGGCAGTGAGCAGCTCCAAGGGGCCTATCGTGCGGCCCTACGGCGACACCACCGGCGACGGCATGGTGCAGGTCTCCTTCACCCTGCCGATCCCCAACGACGGGCGCGCGGAGCCCGCCGCGCTGGCGATCGCCAAGCAGATGGGCATCGACCCCGCGATGGTCGTCCACGCCCGGGCGATGGGCCCCGACTTCACGTTCTTCGTCGTCTACGGCCGGGTCAACCACCTCGTCGACCCCTCGCTGGTCGAGATCGTGGAGCGCGACTACCCGCTGCTGACGCCCAAGGAGGCCAACGCGACGATCAAGCGCAGCCTGCGCCGCCGGCTCGTCGTCGTCGGCGGGTGCATCGGCACC
>JAVEDA010000022.1 GCA_030841195.1 Actinomycetota bacterium
CAGTGACGCCTTCAGCCGGCCGGGCCTGTTTCTCCTCGTCTTCGCAGTGACCGCGCTGTCGGCCGGGTTCCACGAGTTCGGCCACGCCGCCGCCTGTCGCTACGGCGGGGCGACACCGGGGGCGATGGGCGCCGGTCTCTACCTCGTCTGGCCGGCCTTCTACACCGAGGTCGGCGACAGCTACCGGCTGGGTCGCGGCGGTCGGGTGCGGGTCGACCTCGGCGGCCTGTACTTCAACGCGCTGTTCGCGGTGGCGATGTTCGGCGTCTGGGCGCTTACCCACTGGCAGGCCCTGCTGCTCATCATCGCGGCGCAGGTGCTGCAGATGCTGCGGCAGCTGGCGCCGCTCGTGCGGTTCGACGGCTACCACATCCTCGCCGACCTGACCGGCGTCCCCGACCTCTACTCGCACATCCGGCCGACCCTGGCGGGGCTGCTGCCGCACCGGTGGCGCCGGCCGTCCGCCCTGACCTGGTGGGCCCGTGCCGTGGTCACCGTCTGGGTGCTGCTCGTCGTGCCGCTGCTGCTCGTGTCGGTCGTGCTGATGGTCGTGGCGTTCCCCCGGGCCGCCGCCACGGCCTGGGCGAGCGTGGTCGACCAGGCACACGTCTTGTCCGGCGCTTGGTCCGCCGGCGACCCGGCCGAGGTCGCCGTGCGGCTGCTCTCGATCGCCGCGCTGGCCCTCCCCGTGCTCGCGATGGCCTATCTGCTGGCCCGGCTGCTGCGCCGCACCGTGTCGTCGGTGCGCCGGTCGACGGCTGGCCATCCAGCCCGCCGTGCCGTGGCGGTGCTGGCGGCTGTCGCGATGCTGGGCGGTCTTGCCTGGGCCTGGTGGCCCGGGGACAGCTACCGGCCGATCCGGCCTAACGAGCGCGGCACCCTGTTCGACGCCGTGCCGGCCTCGCTGGCGTCCAGGCTGGCGCTGCCGCGCACCGCCCCCGTTCCCGCCGCGCCGCGGCTGCAGGAGGGTGACACCGGCACGGCCCAGACGCTGTGGGTGGGCAACCAGCCCCCACCGCCGAAGGCCCACCCGCAGCTCTCGCTCGTCCTGGTCCCGGCGGACCCGGCGGCCGAGCCGGCGCAGGCGGCAGCCGCCGGACCCGCAGCCACCGAGGCCGCGCCGACCTGGGTCTTCCCGTTCAACCGGCCCGAGCCGCCGGGCGACGGCGACAACCAGGCCCTGGCCGTGAACACGACCGACGGATCGATCCGGTACGACGTCGCGTTCGCCCTCGTCTGGGCCGACGACGGCACCGTGCTCAACACCAACGAGGCCTACGCTCTCGCGCGCTGCTCCGGCTGCGCCAGCGTGGCCATCGCCTTCCAGGTCGTGCTGGTGCTCGGCCAGGCCGACGTCGTGGTGCCGCAGAACCTCGCGGCCGCGGTGAACTACGCCTGCGTGGAGTGCATCACCTATGCCCTGGCCCAGCAGCTGGTGCTCACTCTCGACGGACCGCTCAGCGAGGCGGGCATGAGCGCGATCGAGGCGATCTGGACCCAGATCCTGCAGTTCGGCCGGACCATCGACCAGGTGCCGCTGAGCCAGATCCAGGCGACGCTGGCCGGCTACGAGCAGCAGATCGTCGACATCGTCGAGGCCGAGTCGGGCGGGCAGACGCCGACGCCGTCGCCGGCCACGTCGTCGGACCCGCCGACCGGAGCCGCCACGGCGACCGAATCGACCGAGCCGACCGCGTCCGATGCGGCGACCCCGACCCCGGAGACGACGGAGTCGACGGCCGGGACGGCGACGCCGTCCACCGAGCCGACCACGGCCCCGGCGACCGGGGACACGACGGCTACCGCGGTCGGCTCGACCCCCTGAGCCGTCGGTAACGTCAGGGGGTCGCGGTCTTCCGCGACTGGAGGATCGCGGCCCGGCGGGCCAGCCGGTGGGCCCGGCGGATCTCTGCCTCACCGACCCGGCGGCGGTCCTCGGCCGTCTCGGGCAGCACCGGTGGTACCTCCCGGGGCCGGCCCTCGTCGTCCACCGCCACGAACACCAGGTACGCGGTCGCGACCCGGGTCGGCGGCACACCCGCCTCGTTCCACGGCTCCGCGAGCACCCGCACGCCGACCTCCATCGAGGTCCGGCCGGCCCAGTTGACCTGGGCTTCCGCATGCACCAGGTCGCCCACGCGGACCGGCTGCAGGAAGACCATCTCGTCCATCGACGCGGTCACCGCCGCGCCGCCCGAGTGCCGCTGGGCCACGACCCCCGCGACGTCGTCGACCAGCTTCATCACGACGCCGCCGTGAACCGTGCCGAGCAGGTTCGTGTCGAGCACCGTCATGATCCGGCTCAACGTGCTGCGGGCCGCGCTGGTGGGCTTGCCCGCCGGCGGTTCGGCGGGGGGCAGGGGGGCTTCGGTCATGGGCGGCAAGGGTACGTTCTTCGGATGAGCGGACCCAGGGACTGGCCCGAGGGCTGGTCCCGCGAGAACGCGGCGCGCGACGGGACCGCCAGTGGTGACGCCGAGCGCACCCAGGTGATTCCGCCGGTCGACGCACCCCGTCGTACGCCGGACGAGAAGCCACCCCAGCGGGGCGCGCACCCACCGCCGCCGTTCCAGCGTCCCCGCCGCAAGGGCGCCGGCGCCGGCCGGTGGACCCGGCGGGTGCTGCTGACGCTGCTGGTCGTGGTCGCCCTGCTGGTGGGCACGTTGCTGTTCTTCTACACCCGGATCGACAAGGTCGACGCGCTGCAGGACTACGCCGGCCGGCCCGAGGGCGGGGCCGGGACCAACTGGCTGGTCGTCGGCTCGGACAGCCGTGAGGGCCTCAGTGACCAGCAGGTCAAGGACCTGCACCTCGGGAAGGTGGCCGGTCGCCGCACCGACACCATCATCCTGCTGCACCGGCCGGAGAGCGGCCCGCCGACGCTGGTCAGCCTGCCGCGCGACTCCTACGTGCCGATCCCCGGGCACGGCCGCAACAAGCTGAACGCGGCCTACGCCTTCGGCGGCGCGCCACTGCTCGCCCGCACGGTCGAGACGGTGACCGGACTGCGGATCGACCACTACGCCGAAGTTGGCTTCGGCGGCTTCGTCGGCATGACCGACGCGGTGGGCGGCGTGCAGCTCTGTCCGAAGCGCAACATCAACGACCACAAGAGCGGCCTGCACGTGAAGAAGGGCTGCCAGGAGATGGACGGCGCCACCGCGCTGGCGTACGTCCGGGCGCGGTACTTCGACCCGCAGGGCGACCTGGGTCGGGTGAAGCGGCAGCAGGAGTTCCTCGGCGCGGTGTTCGACGAGGCCGTGAGCCCGACCACCCTGCTCAACCCGTTCCGCGTCCTGTCCCTGGGCAACGCGGCCACCACGGCCCTCACGATCGACAACGGCGACGGCCCGCTGTCGCTGCTGCAGTTCGCCCGGACCATGCGCGCCGTCGCGGGTGGCGACGGCAAGCGGATCACCGTGCCGGTCTCCGACGTCAACTACTCGACCCCGGCCGGCTCCGCGGTGAAGTGGGACACCCAGCGCGCCCTCGCCCTGTTCCACTCCCTCCGCACCAACTGACCCGCGTCGACCACGTAAAGCACGCTGGCGGACACCTCAACACGCCGGCACGCGTGCTGAGGTGTCCGTGCGGGTATCGAGGCTCGCCGCGATCCGCCGACCCGGAACGACTGGCGGGAAGGATCGACGGATTCATCCGCATCACCCCGCGTCGGTGAGCGTGGCGGGCGCTGTCAGCGGCGATGAATCCGTGTTTTCTTCGCGCGAGAGCTCTCTCTGGACCGCCGCCAACTCCCGGGACAACCGCTCCACGACCCTTGACAGTGGCGTCGCGTCGGCCTAACTTCACCGAAACGCTGTTCGGCATCGTCGAACAGACCGGCGGACGATTCGTCGTCCAACTTCCAAGGAGGTGGCGTCCACCCGTCCCGGCCAGTCCGGGCTCCGCGGCAGGACACCGGCATGGAATCCAACTCAACTGCTCAGCGATGGCTGGCCGAGGCCCTCGGCACCGGCTTCCTGGTCTTCATCGGGGCGGGATCCATCCCGGCGACGCTGATCCTCGGCAACGCCGGCAAGGTCCCGTTCTCGATGGCCGACCTGGGGATGA
>JAVEDA010000038.1 GCA_030841195.1 Actinomycetota bacterium
TCGACGATGAAGGCAGCCAGCGTCTCGGACGCCCGCGGGCGGCTGCCGGCGGCCGGTCGCAGCGAGCGCAGCAGCTCGGCCACCTCGCGGTCACCGGCGACCGGCGACCGGCGCAGCTCGGAGAGGAGATCGGTCATGTCACCCTCCCCATCGCGCCGCCCGGGTCGGGGGATACGGCCCCCAGGTCGGCGCGGAGCCGGGCGAGGGCCCGGTGCTGGAGCGCCTTGACGGCACCGACCGGCTTGCCGAGCACCTCGGCGGTCTCGGCCAGCGACAGGTCGGCCACCACGCGGAGCAGCAGCACCGCACGCTGGTCGTCGGTCAGCCTCGCCAGCTGCCGCAGGGCGCGGTCGCCCGCGATCTGCTCCATCGCGACGTCCTCGGCGCTCCGCGCCCGGTCCGTGCCGACCCCGTGGCTCGAAGCCGCTGCGACCGCGTCGACCAGGACCTCGCGGGAGGCCGGCCGGCGGCGCACATCGACGCCCTTGTGGTGGGCGATCGTGAACAACCAGGATCTGAAGGCCACGCCGTCGCCCTGGAACCGGCCGATGCCGCGGAACGCGGCGAGGAAGACCTCGGAGGTCACGTCGTCGGCATCCCTGACGCCGCGACCCCTTAGGTAGGCGGCGACGGACGGGGCGAGCTGCTCCCAGAGCCGTCCGAAGGCCCAGCCCCCGCCCGAGCGGGCCGCAGCCACGAGCTGGTCGAGCTCGTCCACTCGCCCTCCTCTGGTCGCGCCGCCTCCCGCGTATCGACCGGCCGGCCGGCGGACCTGAGCAGGCAACCACCGGTTGGGTCATCGGAGGGTTAAATCGGGCCTAGCGGACCCTCTCGTCCACCGGCGCCCGTATCCCCGTCGGCGACCACGGCGATGACTGAGTCAGAGCCGGCAGATCCGACACCCGGCCCCGATCTCAGGAGCCACCGATGACCATCTCCCGCCAGCACCTGCGCGTCCTCGCGCTCGGAGCGAGCCTGCCGTTCGCGTTCTTCGGCTACAACGCGCTGCCGGTGTCGGCTGCGACGCCGACCTGCGCCGGCCAGGCCGCGACGATGGTCGTGACCGCGGGTTCGGCGCACACCGTGCGCGGCACCGACCACCGCGACGTCGTCGTCATCCACGACGCCGGCCACGTGGTCCGGGCACACGGTGGCAACGACCTCGTCTGCGGGTCCGGCGGCCACGACACCGTCTTCGGCGGGCACGGCCGGGACCGGATCCTCGGGTTCGCCGGCCGGGACGCCCTGGTGGGCGGTTCCGACGACGACAGCATCTCCGGCGGCGCCGGTGACGACGACGAGCAGGGCGACGACGGTGACGACGTGCTGAGGGGCAACTCCGGCGACGACGACCTGGTCGGTGGCGCCGGCGACGACGAACTCGAGGGTGACGACGGCGACGACGACCTGCAGGGCGACCAGGGCGACGACGACCTGCAGGGCGACCAGGGCGATGACGACTGCGACGAGGACGGCGCCACCACGACCGCCCAGCAGCAGTGCGACGACCAGGACGACGACGACCAGGGCGAGAACGACGACTCGGACGACTCGAGCGAGGGCAGCGACGACTGACGCCGGCGGTTATCGGTTGCCGAGCACGCGTCGCGGCCGACAGGATCGTCGACATGCCTGCCTTCGCCGCACCTGACGGGACCGAGTTGGGCTACCGCGTGTGTGGCGAGGGCAGGCCGGTCGTCTGTCTGCCCGGTGGCCCGATGCAGGACTCGGACTACCTCGGCGAGCTCGGCGGGCTCTCGGCCCACCGTCGGCTGCTGATGCTCGATCCCCGGGGCACCGGCCGGTCCGCGACACCGGTCGACCGCACCTCGTACCGCTGCGACCGGCAGGTCGAGGACGTCGAGGCGCTGCGCGAGCATCTGGGCCTGGACCGGATGGACCTGCTCGCGCACAGTGCCGGGGCGAACCTGGCGTTGCTGTACGCGACCCGGCACCCCCAACGAGTGGGCCAGCTTGTGCTGGTCACTCCGAGCACGTTCGCAGTCGGCATCTCGGCCACCGGGGAGTCCAGACTCGAGACAGCACGGCTCCGCCGTGCAGAGCCCTGGTTCGACCCGGCGTACGCGGCCCTGCAAGCAATCGTCGCCGGCGACGCCACCGACGGCAGCTGGACGGCGATCCAGCCGTTCTTCCACGGACGATGGGATGCCGCGGCGCAAGATCACCACGCGGCCCAGGAAGGCCACCAGAACGAGGAGGCCGCAGCCGCCTTCGGCGCCGAGGGGGCGTACGACCCGCCTGCCACCCGTGCGCAGCTCGCCACGGTGACGGCGCCGGTCCTGCTGCTCGCCGGCGAGGTGGACCTGAACTCGACCCCCAGCGTCGTGGCTGAGCTCGCCGACCTGTTCCCGAACGCCGAGCTCGTCGTCCAGCCCGGCGCAGGCCACTTCCCGTGGGTCGACGATGCAGCCCAGTTCGTCGCGACGACCGCGAGGTTCCTGGGCTGACAGGGTGATCGAGCGGTTTAGCGGACCTCGAGCTGAAGCAGCTGCAGCCCCGACTCGTGGGTCTCCACCTCGTAGATGCCGGCGTCCTTGGCGACGAACGTGATGGTAACCGGCTTGCCGGGGGTGGTCTCCTTCTCGATGTCGACGCCGTGGACGTGCACCTCGTCGGCGGTGTCAGTGGTGATGACCAGCTTCACCGTGTCGCCCTCGGCGACCGGCTCGCGGTGGGTCGCCGGCGTCACCTTGCCGTCCTTCACTGCGACCCGGATCGTGTCCGTCTTTCCACCGCTGTTGGCATCCCCGCCGGTGCTGCTGCCGCTGCACCCGGCGAGCAGGACGGCAAGGAGCAGAGCGAGGGCCGCGGCGGTGCGGTTCACGGTGCGTCGTGCGGCCGCAGGGCGGCCTCGAGCACGAGGACAGCGAACAGGGCGACGGCCAGAGCGTGCACAACGGTGCACCACAGGCAGATGGCATCGATGCGGAACAGCTCGGCCCAGACCAGGTACACGACCATCGCAGCCCCGGCAACGGCGCCCACCAGCCGCACTCGGCTCACCCAGGGGTTGGACGCGCGCCAGGCGACTGGTGCGCACAGGACGCTCATCGCGGCGAAGAACAGCAGTCCGAGCAGCGCCACCGGCACTCCCACAAGCGTCGAGTAGCTGCTGGTCGTGACCTTCACGCAGTTGACGACTCCCGTCTCCGGGCACGCAAGCGTCGTGGACGACGAGTAGTGCTCGACGGTGAGGTATGCCGACACCGCCAGTCCGGCCAATGACACGATGAGCGAGCCCAGTCGCGCCCATCCCGGCGCTGACGGAGCGGCCACTGTCGTGCCGGCCGGGGACGTGCGGGCCTGCGCGGTCACGACGTGTTCCCCTGCGCGAGGGTCTTCGCGGCGGCAGCAACGCCGGGCGCAGTGCAGACCGCCGAAGGCTGCTGGCCGGTGACCTCGCACAGGGCCGCGGTCAGCACATTGGCCGAACCGTCGACCGCCTTCGCGACCGGGCTGGTCGGGTCGGACAGGGCGGTTGCTATCTGGCGGTGCGACATCCCGGCGAGCAGCTGTGGGTCGAAGCTGGCGCCAGAGGACACGAACGAGCCGCCGAGGTCGAGGAAGGGGATGCTACCGGCGGAACCGTTGATGTACGGCGGCTGGTCGTAGGTCTGGAACGTCTTCTGGTCGGCGGCGGTGAGCTTGTCCAGCGGCGTGTACTGACCGTTGACCTTCGTGCGGCCGCTGGTCTCCACGCCGGTGAACGACACGTAGTCGCTCGAGTAGGTGGCGCCGTGGAACGACAAGGTGGCTGTGTCGGGGTACACGTCGTCGCTGGCGGACGTGGTCTGTCCCAGCCCGGCCCAGGTTCCGAACCGGGACAGTGCGACGACGACCGGCCACCGCTGCGCTGCACAGAAGGGGCAGTACTCCGCTCCGACGTACAACACCTGCGGCTTGCCGCCGGCGGTCAGCGCCGGTGCGTCCGCCTTCCGTGGCACGGCCTGCACGTCGCCAGCACCGATCTCGTCGAGTGTCGTGGCCGGGACACCGGTCACCGCGTTGACGACCGCCGTGCCCGCGGCAGCCGGCTGCGCGGAATCGGTCGAGCCGGATCCGGAGCCGGAGCCGCCGGATCCGAGGCCGGCTGCCTTCGCGACGACAAGCGCGACCAGCAGCACTACGACGACGCCGATACTGCCCCCGGCCAGCAGCACTCGGCGGCGCCGGGCGGCTCGGGCCTGCTCGGCGCGCATCGCGGCGACCCGTTCCCGTGCGGCGGCCTTGTCCTTGGTCCGGCTGCTCATCGAGTGCGTCCTTCCGTGGGGTCCTGCGGTGCCGGCGGCGAGCCCGGTGACGGCGGTGGCTGACCGCGCCGGCCCGAGGGGGAACGTCCGGCAGTCGCGGAGCGTGCCGCCAGCTGCGCGAGCCGGGCGTTGTACTGGACGAGCTCGTCGTCATTGGCACGGTCGAACCTACTTGCCTCGCGGGCGTCGGAGCGCGCCCACTGCACGAAGACGGCGCCGAGCACGAGCAGGATGGGCAGCTCGCCCATCGCCCATCCGATGCCGCCGCCGAGGTGCTGGTCGGCGAGCAGGTCGGTCCAGTAAGGCCGGTCCAGGCGCCGGTAGTAGTCGGGAGCGAGCAGCTCGGTGCCGCTCATCAGGGCGACGGAGAAGAACGCATGGAACGGCATAGCTGCGAACAGCAGCACGATGCGGGCGATCGGCGGCAACCGTCGCGGTCCCGGGTCGATCCCGACCAGCACCCAGAAGAACAGCGTGCCGACGGCAAGGAAGTGGAACTCCATCGCGACATGCCCGAGATGGTTGCCCATCAGCGTCGGGAACAAGTCGGTGAAGTACAGGACGTAGAGGCTGCCGACGAACAGCGCGAACGCCACCAGCGGGTTCGTGATCAGCCGCACCGCCGGCGAGTGAATGGCGGCGATCAACATGCCGCGCGGCGACGCCTCCCCCCGCACCCGAGGCCCCGGCAGGGCCCGCAGCGCGAGAGTGACTGGTGCGCCGAGCACCAGCCCGATCGGGGCCACCATGCTCAACAGCATGTGCGCGACCATGTGCGCCGAGAACAGCACGTGCGAGTACATCCCGAGCCCGCCGACCGTCGCCCAGGCGAACACCGCGAGCCCCAGCGTCCACGCGATGCTCCGCCCGACCGGCCACCGGTCGCCGCGCCGTCGCAACGCCAGCACCCCGGTCGCATACAGGCCGGCCGCCAGCAGCAGGAAGGTGAGAGCGAAGCCGTCCGGCACCCAGCTGAACAGCAGCCGCGCGACGGTCGGCGGACCGGGCAGCGGGAACCCGAGCAGCTCCGCAGCCGGCGACGGCTGCGTCTCGTCGCCGGCGGGGGTCGGGGTGCGGGACAGGCCGACTGCAAGCGCGACCGTCGCCGCCATCACGACCAGCTCGGCGGCGGCGACCGACATGAACTGTCGCACCGACGAGCGACCACCGCCCGCCACCTCGGCCACGGTGTGACGTCGGTGCCACCAGCCGAACCCGCCGAGGACGCCCAGCGCGGCGACCTTCGCGAGCACCAGCCCGCCGTAGGCCGAGGACAGCAACGGTGCCACCCCGCCGAGCCGGACGCCGGCGTTGACCACTCCGGACACCGCCACCGCGGCGAAGCAGCATGCGGCCAAGGTCGAGAACCGCGGCACCGCCAGCCGCAGACCGTCGGAGGACCCCGCAACGGCGGCCACCCACGCGAGGGCGGCCAGCCCGCCGACCCACAATGCCGCGGCGACCAGGTGCACCAGCAGGCTCGCGACCGCGAGCTCGTGGCTTCCGGACGATGCCGAGTGCCCGGTCAGCGCCGGCGGCGTCATCGCGACCAGCGCAACCACCAGAGCGAGCACTGCGGCGCGGGGCGAGGTCGCGGCCCTCGCCAGGCCGGCGACGACGACCAGCAGCGCCACCTGGAGCAGCAGCGCACGACCCTGCGACGTCTGCCCCAGGAAGCTTCGCAACACAGTCGCGTCGGTCGCCTGCGCCGGCGGGATGCCGAAGATGTCCGAGACGGTCAGCACGATCTCGACCACCACCGTCAGCAGCCACACCGCGGCCACCCGCCCGGCCAGCGTCGCCGCGCGGGCCGGGGCCGCGGCCAGCGTCATCTCCGGCGATGAGAGCAGCAGCCCGGCCGCCAGCAGCAGCCCGACCGTCGCCAGGCCGGCCAGGTCGCCGAGCAGCCGCACCGATGGCAGGCCCCAGCCGGTGACCGGGCCGGAGTCCGGCAAGCCAGCCGGGACTGGCTGCGGCGCACCGCCGCCGGCGAGCAGCACCACGACGAGCACCGACACGGTCACTAGCGCGGCACCGGCCACCCATCGCCACAGCGCAGGCCGCGAGACCGAGGCGTCCTGGCCGGCGTGCAGCGCGGGGGTCGAACTCCGGCTGCCCGTCACGGCGGGTCCCGACGGCGCACGCCACTGGTGGGATTCACGAGGCCGCCTGGCAACCGGCGTACGGTCAACAGAGCCAGCCCGGCGAGAAGCGCGGCACCGGCCACGATGCCGATGACCCGACCCTGGCTGAACCCGCCGCCGTCAGCAGCCGGCTGCGCGCTGCCCGGCTGGGCGCTGCCGCCGGGCGTGAACCGGAAGCTGGTCTGCGCCGAGACCGGGTGCCCGTCGGCGGACACGACCCGGATTGCCACCGTGTACCGGCCGGCCGCAGTCACCGCGACCCGGACGCTGGCCGTGTTGTCCAGCACCCGCACCGTGCCCTGGTCGACCCGCGTCCCGGACGGTCCGGTCACCACGAGGGCCGCGGGTGTCCGCATGTTCTCGTCGAAGACCAGCCGCACCCGTGCCGGAGCTGTGGTCACCGTTGCACCGTCACCTGGCACTGCCCGGACCAGGTGGGCGTGCGCGGACGCCGGGGCCGCAACGAGCCCCGCGAGCCCACCTGTGATCGCGAGCACCGCGGCGAGCCCGGCGGCGAGCCCAGCAGCGAGCCTCGAATGCGGCATGCGGAAGAAGGCCTTTCGACGGCGCCCTCAGGGCGCTCTGGGATTGACTGCCAGCGTTCGTGGCGCTGGGCAACGGAAAGTCAGGCGGCCACGCGCTCCGGTGGGCCACGGCGCGCGACCGCATGCTCGAGCAGGTCCAGCACCGCCGGCAGGTCGCCCGGCCGAGGCATCGCCCGGGAACGGGCGGCGGCCACCGGCTCCTCAGCAGCCACGCGCACGACGCGCCAGGCCCGGGCCAGCAGAGCCACGAGACCCCAGAGCCAGTCCTCGCCGAGCCGGAGCAGCAACGCCGTCAGCAGCGCCGCGATGCCATGCCCGAACAGCATGAGCACCCCCGAGTGCCCCGGCATCGCCGACTCGCCAGCCACCTGCTGCCCACCATGGACATGCCCGGCACCCGCGCCGCTGAACGCTACGTGGAACAGAGCCTGCGAGCCGAGCAGGACCGCGAGCAGCGGGCCGATCGTCCAACGTCGTGCGGACAGAGCCCGGCTGGCCACCAGGACGGCAAGAACGACGAGCGCCAGCTGTCCGGGCGGGGGTGCTGTGCCACCAGCGGCGAGATGGCCCAGCAGAGCAAGGCCGCTTGCGCTGAGCCCGACGACCGCGGCCCGGACCGAGCGGAGAACGCCAACCGGGGCGCCGGCCACGTCGGCGCAGCTCACCGACGGCGGGGGCGCTGGCGCGACGGACACACGCTCAGGCTAACCCCCGGTGACATGGTGGGACTGCGCGCGAAGCTCAGCGGCTGATGTCGGGCTGCTCAGGCCTCGGTGCTTGCCGACTCTCGCTGCTCCCGCGTCCTGCTCGTCGGACCCGCCGTCGATGCCAGACTGCGGCGCCGACAAGGACCAGCAGGACGAGCAGTCCGGCGCTGCCGCGGCCGACGGCCTGCACAACACGCTGGTAGGAGGCTCCTGCGAAGTAGCCGAGCAGGGTCGCGCCCACGCCCCACAGGAGGGCGCCGGCGGCGTTGTACGGCAGGAAGGTGCGGTACGGCATCCGGCTCAGTCCAGCCAGGGCGGGTGTGACGGCGCGCAGGAACGCGGTGAACCGTCCGATCAGCACGGCTGCGCCGCCGCGTCGGCGCAGCACGTCCCGCGCGGCGTCGATGCGTGCCCTATGCCGTCGGAGAAGGCGCGAGGACAGCAGCCGCGGGCCGGCGTGCTTGCCGACCTCGTACCCGACGGTGTCACCAACAACGGCCGCCGTTACGACCAGGACCAGCAGGGCAGGCAGGGACAGTCGGTGGGTCGCAGCCAGCGCGCCGCCGAGGATGACGGCGGTCTCCCCTGGCAGGACGAACCCGATGAACGCAGCCGCTTCGGCGAACGTGAGCAGGCCGATGACCAGGTACGCGACCGCAGGCGGCACGAGCAGCAGGTGGTCGAGAAGGTGGGTCACGCCCCGCCTCCGCCGGGCGGGCCGCCTGGTCGAGTCATGTACTCAGTCTCGCTCGGGTACCTGAACGGCGCATGACCGGCACGGCGCGGTCGACAAGATCTGCGTCCGGGTGGCGCCGGTCGGTCCGTCTGGGGAAGAGAATGGACCTCGTGGCTGATGAACCGCATCCGGCCGAGGTCGATCGGGTCGAGGTGTTGACGGCGGCTGCGGCTGACCAGGACGGCACCGCCGCCGAGTTCTCGCCGTGGCGGGCCGTTGTCGGCTTCGGGGTCGTGAGCCTGGCCGCCGACATGGTCTACGAAGGTGCCCGGTCGGTCACCGGCCCGCTGTTGGCGTCCCTCGGCGCGTCTGCGGTCCTCGTCGGTCTGGTCACCGGCGCCGGCGAAGCCGCCGCCCTGGTGCTGCGGCTCGTGTTCGGCCCACTGGCCGACCGCAGCGGCCGGTACTGGACGCTCACGGTCGCCGGGTACGGGCTCACCGCGGTCTGTGTGCCTCTGCTGGCCGTCACACCGTTCCTGGGCGGGGCTGGGCTCACCGTGGCCTGCGTCCTACTCCTCGCCGAGCGCACCGGCAAAGCGGTCCGGTCCCCCTCGAAGTCGGCGCTGCTGGCCCAGGCAGCCGCTCACGTCGGGATGGGCCGTGGCCTGGGCGTGCACAAGGCGCTCGACCAGGTCGGCGCGTTCGCCGGGCCGCTGATCGTCGCCGCCCTGATCGCGGTCACCGGCGTCATCTGGCCAGCCATGCTCGCCCTCGCCGTCCCGGGGGCTGGCGCCGTCGCCCTGCTGGTCTGGCTTCGGCGCCGCATCCCCGCCCCGGCTTCCGACCCCGCCTTGTCCGGTTCGACCGTGACGCGGCCCGCAGCGAAGCCTGCCCTGCGCGACGTGCTCCGTGCCGGTGCCGGTGCTGACCTGCCCCGAGACTTCTTCCGGTTCGCGTACTCCTCCGCCGCGACGACCGCCGGCCTGGTCACCTTCGGGGTCATCTCCTTCCACCTGACCACCGAAAAACTTCTCCCGCTCGCCGCCATCCCAGTCGTGTACGCCGCCGGCATGGCGGCTGCCGCCGTGGCCGCGCTGGTGACCGGGTTCAGCTACGACCGGCACGGCGGCCGCGTCCTCTACGTGCTACCCCTGCTGGTCACCGCGGTCCCAGCCCTTGCGTTCTCATCCGTTGCCACCGTCGCCGTCGTCGGGGTGCTCGTCTGGGGAGCGGGCGTCGGGCTGCAGGACTCCACCGTCAAGGCGCTCGTCGCCGACCTCGTGCCCGGCCCACGTCGCGCCACCGCGTACGGCGTGTTCGCGGCCATCCAAGGCGGTGCGGCAGTCATCGGCGGTGGTGCCGCTGGCTACCTCTACTCGCGCTCGATCCCCCTGCTCGTCGCCGTGGTCGCCCTCACCCAGGTCGCCGCCCTGGTGCTGTTGATGCTCGCGCTGCGCGGCCGACGTACAGACGACTGACGTCCGGTTGCCGTGCGGCGGTCGATGACGCACAATTAGCACTCGACAGACAAGAGTGCCAGCGCCTGGCACCAGCACCGGGAGGACGTCGTGCCGACGTACCAGTACGCCTGCACCGAGTGCGGCCACGACCTCGAGGCCGTCCAGTCCTTCACCGACGACGCCCTGACCGAGTGCCCCGTCTGCCACGGCCGGCTGCGCAAGGTGTTCGGTGCCGTCGGCATCGTCTTCAAGGGATCCGGCTTCTACCGCAACGACAGCCGGGACAAGAAGGCCGGCGACACCCCGGCCAAGGTCGATGCCAAGACCGACACCCCCAAGGGTGACGCCAAGAAGTCGGACGCCGGGTCCGACAAGCCGACCAGCACCAGCGGCAAGGACTCGGGCAGCCCGAAGCCGGCTGCCGCCTCGTCGTCATCCACCTCGGCCTCGAGCGGGTCGTCCACAAAGGGCAGCGCCGCCTGACCCTGGTTGTGGACGGACCTGTTGCGGGTGGGGGGCTCGCTAGGGTCGTGAGCCATGGCCTCCAGCACGTACGACGGACCGCGGGCCGACCTCGGCGTCATCGGCGGGTCCGGGCTGTACGCCCTGCTCGATGGCGAACAGGTCGAGCTCGACACCCCGTTCGGGGCGCCGAGCGATCCGCTGACCATCGCGACCGTCGGCGAGCGCACGGTTGCGTTCGTCCCCCGGCACGGCCGCGACCACCGGTTCCCCCCGCACCTGGTCAACTATCGCGCCAACATCTGGGCGTTGCGCGCCGTAGGTGTCCGGCAGGTGCTCGGCCCTTGCGCCGTCGGCTCGCTGCAGGCCGACCAGGGGCCTGGCACGATAGTCGTCCCGGACCAGGTGGTCGACCGCACCTGGGGCCGCGGTCACACGTTCTTCGACGCGGTCGGGCCCGTGGTGCACGTCGCCTTCGCCGACCCCTACTGCCCGGTCGGGCGGGCAGCGACGCTGGCCGCAGGTCGTGATCGCGGGCTGCCGGTCAGGGACGGCGGCACCCTGGTGGTCATCAACGGCCCGCGGTTCTCCACCCGGGCCGAGTCGTTGTGGCACGCCGCGCAGGGCTGGTCGGTGGTCGGCATGACCGGCGTACCGGAAGCAGCTCTGGCCCGCGAGCTCGGGCTCTGCTACACGTCGGTCGCCCTCGTCACCGACCTGGACGCCGGTCTCGAGCACGGCGAAGGTGTCACGCACGACGAGGTGCTGCGCGTGTTCGCTGAGAACATCGTGGGCGTGCGCGACCTGCTCGTCGATACCCTGGCGGGTCTGCCGGGCGCCGACTTCGACGATGAGTGCCGGCATGCGACCGACGGCCAGAAGCTCCCCTTCGACCTGCCGTGAGCTGGCCGGCCCAGGCCGTCACGAGCCCCGTCGACCGGTGGCTGCGTGAGCTGCGTCGTGCGGTGGCCTGGCGGCGGCGACTGCTGGCGGCCGGCTTGGCTGCCGGCTCGGTGGCCTTCGCCATCCAGGCACTGGCCCCTCCCCCACCTGCAGGCACCGACGTCGTCGTGGCCACCCGCGACCTGGCCGCCGGCACCGTCCTCTCGGCCGGCGACCTGCGGCTCGCCCACCGCCCGACCGGTGACCTGCCGCGCGGTGCACTGAGCATCACCGCGACGGCGACCGGGCGGCCGGTCTCCTCGGCCGTACGCCGGGGAGAGGTGCTCACCGACGCCCGGCTGGTGGGCCCCGGCGTCCTGCGCGGGCTCGCAGCCGGCACCGTCGCGGCCCCGGTGCGGATCGCCGACGCCGAGTCCGCTGCACTGCTGCGCCCGGGCGACGTCGTGGACCTGCTCGCAGCCTCAGCGGTGCCGGACGCCCCGACCGGGGAGGCCCGGCTGGTGGCCTCGGGCGTGCGGGTCCTGCTGGCGCCCCGGCAGCAGCGGTCCGGCCTCACCGCCGGGCTCGGGAACGGGGCGTTGCTGCTGGTCGCGACCAGCTCCTCGACGGCGGCCAGGCTCGCGGCCGCGGCCGTCACCGACCGGCTGTCCGTCGTCCTCCGTGGCCCGTGACACCGGTTGCCCGCTCTGCCAGGGTTGGGCCGCCCACTCCTCGGCGCCGTCGCGCGCCCAGTCTTCGGAGGCACACGTGGTCAAAGGCTTCAAGGACTTCCTGCTGCGCGGCAACGTCGTCGACCTCGCGGTCGCCGTGGTCATCGGCACCGCATTCGCCGCCGTCATCAAGACATTCATCGACAGCTTCGTGCAGCCGATCATCAACGCGGCCGGGTCGTCCACCTCGCCTGCGCTCGGCTTCTTCCTCCGGGATAACGACGCGAAAACGTTCGTGAACATCGGGGCCATCATCAGCGCGATCATCTACTTCGTCATCGTCGCGGCGATCATCTACTTCGTCGTCGTGGTGCCGGTCAACAACCTGATGGAGCGGCGGAAGCGCGGCGAGGAGCCCGAGGTCGCGGCACCGACCGAGGACATCGTGCTGCTCCAGGAGATCCGGGACCTTTTGCGCCAGCGCAGCATCTAGCCAGCCGTTCTGCGGACGGCCCCGACAGCTACCAGTGCGGCGGCTTCTCCCGGATCAGCCGCTCGTCGTCGTCCTCGGCGTCGTCGGGGGGCTCGCCCCAGCCGCGGTCGGTGTCGTCAGTCGTCTGCTCGGGCAGCACCTCGTCGTCGTACCCCTGCTCCTCGCTCACACCCACCAGGCTAGGCGGCCTGCGTGGCGGGACGGTGGTGGTGGCCCGGACCACGGTGGCTAGCATCGGCGCCGACGTCCCGAGCGAAGGTGAGGTAGCCGTGGCCCGACCGGTGGTCCGGCGGCTGCGACGCCTGGCTGGCCGCGCCGCCCGTGCGGCCGGGCTCGAGACCCGGAGCCGCCGTCACGAGGTTGAACGCCGGCTCCGGAAGGCCCGCAGCGAGCGGGACATCGCCCGGGCCCGGGTGGCCAAGGGTGCCGAGGACAAGGAGCAGCTGACCCGCCGGGTCGACGAGCTCGGCGCCGAGCTGGACCTGCTGCGAGCCGCCGGCGACCTGGCGGGAGGCCGGGACCGCACCGACCTGCAGTACCTCTTCGTCATCACCTACGGCAGGTCCGGCTCGACCCTGCTGCAAGGCATCCTGTCCTCGACGCCTGGCGTGATGGTCCGCGGCGAGAACGGCGGCCTGCTCCAGCACCTGTTCCAGTTCCACCGGACCGCGGCCGGGCACCGCGACCGACTGGCCCGCAGCGTGCCGCTGCCGCAGGAGCACCCGTGGTGGGGGCTGGACGGCTACCGCGACGAGACGGCGTTCCGCGGCTTCCGCACCCTGATGCTCGAGACGGTGCTCCGTCCCACCGTCGACACCCACCTGGTGGGCTTCAAGGAGATCGACTGGCCGACCGACGACCTCGCCGAGCTGCTGGAGTTCACCCGCTCGGTGTTCCCCGGCGCGCGATTCGTGCTCAACACCCGCGACCTCGAGCAGGTGGCGCAGAGCAAGTGGTGGGCGCGCAACCCCGACGCCTTGGCCGAGCTGCAGACCATCGAGAAGACGTACGTCGAGGCGCTGGCCCCGTTGGCGGACGCGGCCTACCGGGTGCACTACGACGACTACGTCGCGGATCCGACCGTGCTGCGCGGCCTGTTCGAGTGGCTCGGCCTCGAGTTCGACGAGAGCCGGGTGCGGGCCGTCATGGACGTCCGCCACTCCTACTGACCGGTCTCCGGCCGGGGCGCAAGGGATGATGGCACGGTGACCGGCCGGGTGCTCGTCGTCGAGGACGACCACGGACTGCGCGACGTCGTGGCCCGGGGCCTGCGGGAGCACGGCTTCACCGTGGTGACCGCCGTCGACGGGTCGAGCGCGCTGCGCACCGCTGCGGCCGGCGACTTCGATGTCACCGTTCTCGACATCGGCCTGCCCGACGCCGACGGGCGCGACGTGTGCCAGGCCATGCGGGCAGCCGGCATCACCTCGCCGATCCTCTTCCTCACCGCACGCGGCGAGGTCGGGGACCGGCTGTCCGGGTTCGCGGCGGGCGGCGACGACTACCTGGCCAAGCCGTTCCACATCGCCGAGCTGGTGGCCCGGCTCGAGGTTGCCGTACGCCGGTCGGCCGGTGGCGCGAGCAGCCCGGACGTCGGCGACCTTCGAGCCGACCCGGCCACCCACGACCTCACCGGCCCGACCGGCACCACCGCCCTGAGCCCGACCGAGTTCCGCCTCCTCACCCGCCTGCTCGCGCCGCCGCGCTCGGTCGTGCGGCGGCAGGAGCTGGTGGCGGCCGCCTGGGCGCACGGTTCGTTCGTGGCCGACAACACGCTGGACCAGTACGTCGCCAAGCTCCGCCGCAAGCTGGGCGAGGTCGGCACCAGCCAGCGGATCGTGACCGTCCGCGGCGTCGGGTACCGGATCTCGTGAGGAGTCCGGGAACGCTGCGGAACCGGCTGGCCCTCGTGGCCCTTGTTGCCACGGCCGGGTGGGTCGTCGCGCTGACCGTGCTGTTCAACCTCGTCCTGGGCGCGCAGCTGCGCGGCCAGGCCGACGACGTCCTGCGCACCCGGGCGTCGGCTGCCCGGGCCACCGTCAAGGTCGCGCCGGACGGTCACCTGGCGGTGCGCGAACCGCGGAACGACGCCGCCCTGGACTCCGGTGTCTGGATCTATGAGGGCACCAAGGCCCTCGACCGGCCGCGGGCCGGGGCGCAGGTCCAGCGGACGGCCGACCAGCTGGCCGCCGGCCCCGTGCCGAGCTTCGTGGAGGTGAGCGGCGCGGACCGGACCCGGCTTTACGCCGAGCCGATCCGCCACGCCGGGCAGCGGGTGGGAACCGTCGTCACCGCCAGCAGCCTGGAGCCCTACCGGCGCACCTCGCAGGCCGCACTCGTCGGCTCGGTCAGCCTGGCCGTGCTGGTGCTGATCGGCGCCTATCTGGCGACCCGACGGGTGGTGCAGCGCGCGCTCGAGCCGGTCGCCGAGATGGCGCACCAGGCCGCCCAGTGGAGCGCCCACGACGTCGACCAGCGGTTCGGCGAGGCGCCCCGGCCCGGCGAGCTGCGCGATCTCGCCGCGAGCCTGGACTCGCTGCTGGACCGGATCGGTGCGGTGCTCCGGCACGAGCAGCAGCTCGCGGCCGAGCTGTCGCACGAGCTGCGCACCCCGCTCGCGGTGGTCGCAGCGGAGAACGAGCTGCTGCGCGACGGCCGGGGCAGTGCGGCGGAGCGGGCCCGGGCCCACGAGGTCATCGCCACCACCACCGACCGGATGGCCGAGCTGCTCGACACCCTGCTGGCGCAGGCCGCCCAGCACGTCAGCGACGCACCGGGCCGGTGCGCGGTCGCGCCGGTGCTGCGAGCGGCCGTCGCCGGAGCGGCCACCCGAGACCTCGACGTCTCGGTGAGTGCGGAGCAGGGGCTCGAGGTCGGGACCAGCGCCGAGGTGCTCGAGCGGATCCTGGCTCCGGTGCTCGGCAACGCGGTGCGTTATGCGGTTCACCGGATCACGGTCACAGCTACCCGGCGTACGCCCGGTGTGGTGATCTCCATCATCGACGACGGGCCGGGGGTGGCGGAGGACTTCTGGGGCCAGGTGTTCGAGCCGGGGCAGCGCGCCGACCCCGACGACGGCCACGCCGGCGCAGGGCTTGGGCTGGCGCTGGCGAGGCGCCTGGCCCGGGCCTCCGGAGGTGACTTGGTGCTCCGAGGGCCAGGACCAGGCGCCGAGTTCGAGATCACGCTGCCGGGCTGACAGCAGGCACCTGGGTCAAGCCGCCAGCGCCTCCGGCTCGTCCTCCTCGAGCTCGATCACGTCCCGCTTGGTAACCGTCAGGAAGGTGACCAGGACGAGGATCCCGACCAGGAAGATGACGCTGGTGCCGGTCGTGCCGAGGCCGAGGCCACCGTCCTTCTTGGCCTGCGACATCAGGTCGCCGATGGACGCGCCCAGCGGCCGGGTCAGGACGTAGGCGGCCCAGAAGGCGAGCACCGCGTTCAGCTTGAAGCCGAGGTGTGCCACCGTCACCAGCGCGATCAGGGCCGCGAAGATGAGCAGCGACACGAAGTAGCCGAGGTTGAACTTCTCGGCGACCAGGTCACCGGCGGCGGTGCCGAGGGCGAAGGTG
>JAVEDA010000059.1 GCA_030841195.1 Actinomycetota bacterium
TTGGAGGGCGTCGCTGAACTCCGCCCGCCAGTGCTCGAAGCTATGGCCACCGCGAAAGCGATGGCAGTTCACTTCACCACCGTTTTCGTCGAGTACAGCGCGAGCCCTTTCGACACCTGCGATCTGAGAGATGCCCTGAAACAGACCAGTTGGCGGATGGCTGACATTTGCGTCGGTCTCTTCGTCGCCAACGCTGAGCCAGAACCGTGTCTTCACCGGGGGACGCTGCTGAGCCAACTGAGCAAATGCATCGGGCTCGAACCAAAACGATCCCGACTGACAGAGCGCAGCGGGAAACCGGGTCGGATACAGCAGCGCTATGTGCGCGGCGGCGAGACCGCTGAGACTCAATCCACAGATCAAGTGCCGCTCTGCCGAAAGGCTCGGGACTCGTGCCCGCGCTCGGCTCACGACATCGTCGGCGATGAACCGGGCGAACTGCGGGTCACAGACGTAGTCCGAGTGCCGAGCCGCGGCCCCCCCATGCGACACGAAGACCAAGGTCATCGGCGGAATGCTTCCGCGCTCCATCAGCGTCAAGAAGATCGGAAGCGCTTGAACGCTGTCTCGGTAGTGCTCACCGTCAAGGAGTACGCATAGCGAGTGGTCCGTCTTTGGCCCCTCGATGAGCCATGCGGACCGCACGTACTCGCGCTCCGTGCTCTTGATGCTCATTTCCTCAGCGAGCACGGGTCCATCCTACCGGGATGCTCGCTGGGGTCAGCCCACCCAGATGGTGGGGACCCGTCGACAATGCCGGCTCCGTGCGTCCGTGCCAGCCGCCAGCCGGGTGCACGTTTGGACGGCCGTAGCGTCGCTAGCGGATTTCCGGGACACCGGTCCATCGGAAGGCCGACGATCGACCCAACGGATCATCCGCGCGTCGTGTCTGGGGGGTAAGGAGGCCCGAGGATGGACGTCGAGGAGGACTTTACGGCCTACGTCTCGCAGCGACGCCTCACCCTGTTCCGCACGGCGTGCCTGCTCTGCGGCGACCCGCACCAGGCGGAGGACATCGTGCAGGACGCGTTGGCCCGGCTGTACGCCGCATGGCCTCGTGCGTCTCGCGCGGATGACATCGATGGCTACGCGCGGCGGACCATCATCAACAGCCACCTTAACCAGGTACGCCGGCCCTGGCGCCGTGAACACGTCGCAGCGGACGTGGGAGAGAGGCCCACAGCTGTTCACCTGCCTACCGAGGACCTACAGGTCCTGTGGGCAGCCCTGCGGAACCTGCCGCCGGGGCAGCGGAAGGTCGTCATCCTCCGGCACTACCTGGGCCTCAGCGTCGAGGAGACCGCTGCCGACCTCGGCATCAGCGTCGGCACGGTGAAGAGCCAGACCAGCGACGCGCTGGCCGCGTTGCGCCGGGCGCTGGCCGCTGAGTTCGGTGCCTCTGTCACGGACGGAGAGGACGCATGAGTTCCGACGAGACCGACCTGATCGAGCGGCTGCACGCGGTGGCCAGGGGATTCGAGATGCCGGCTGCGCCGCCGGGCGACGACGTGCACCGCGGACTGCAACGTGTTCGCCGCACCCGGGCACTGGTGGCGGGTGCGGCCGCGGCCGCGGTAGTCGTGGTCCTCGGCGTCAGCGCGGCCTTGGGTGGGCAGGACTCTGCAGGGTCGCGCGGCATGGAGCCTGCCGAGCGGCCGGGCCTCGTCGTGGGCGCTGTGCCGGTCTGGTACGACGCCAGGGGGCTCCACCGCGGCGACGTTGTGGAACAGACCCCGGTCGACATCGTTCAGCCGGAAAGGGCGGTGACCGAGGACAGCGTCAGCCCTATGCAGGGGGTACTGGCCTTGGTGCGGTCGGGCGCGGTGTACCTGGACCCCGCGACTGGTGACGTGTGGTTCCACCCCTGGGGCGGTCACCCGCGCGTGGTGGGACACGACTCGCAGGCAGGTCCCGGCGGGGACCCGAACGGCGACACCGCCGTCTGGTTCGACGCCGGGCTTGGCAAGCTCGTCGTCTACGACACGGCCGCAGGTCGCGTGATCTCACGAACCCCGGAGTACGAGAGCGTGGGCGTCCTCAGCGGGGACCACTGGCCCGCGGGCAACGGATTTCTGCAAGTCTCCGAGGAGCGTGTCGTCTGGGCCGCCGGGGGCACGATATACAGCCACGACGTGCGCACCCGGAGAACCTCGACGATCCAGGATGCCCCGGCATCGCCCTACCTCATGGACGTGCACGACCAGGTCGATGTCTTCCGTGGGAACGAGGGCGGCGCTTCGGTGTTGGTGCTGAGCGTGCCTGGCCGGGCCGAGGAGCGGTATCGGGGCTTCGAGCCCAGGGCCAGGCTGAGCCCCAGCGGCACCCACCTGCTGTCGGTCGAAGGCACCGAAACGCGTCACGCCGGCGCGATCCTCGACACCAGGACGGGTGAGCTCTGGCGGCTGCCGAACGCCTACCCTTGGATCGCTTGGTCGTACGGCGAGATCGCCCTCGTGGACATCGAGCATGCGCTGCTCGCCTGTGACGCGACCCGCCGCACATGCCGGAGCCTGCCTGCCGAGCGCCCGTTCCTGCTGCCGACCAACTGAATCGAACAAGAAGAGAGACGGCCCTTCCGTGCACGAGCCTGGCGGCGGGCCAGCCGCTGCAGCCGGCTGCGGGCACGTGCTCGACCACGGCGCCCACGACGTACGATCCCTGGCCGTGAGCGACGCCACCGACGGACTTGCCCTCGAGACCCTCGAGGAGATCGAACGCCGGGTGCTCTGGCTGGCCGTGCGCATCGTCGACGCGGCCAACCGCGAGCGGGAGACCGGCGACGGCGTGAAGGTGGGCGGGCACCAGGCCTCCAGCGCCTCGCTGGTCTCGGTCATGACCGCGCTGTGGTTCGCCCACCTCGAGGCCAGCGACCGGGTGTCGGTCAAGCCGCACGCATCGCCGGTGCTGCACGCGATCAACTACCTGCTGGGCGACCTGGACCGGTCGTACCTCACGACCCTGCGGGCCCGCGGCGGGCTGCAGTCCTACCCGAGCCGCACCAAGGACCCGGACCGGGTCGACTTCTCCACCGGGTCGGTGGGGCTGGGCGCCGCGGCGCCGCTTTTCGCGGCGGTCACTCGCCGGTACGTCGACGCGCACTTCGGGCCCCGGGACCACAGCCGGTTCGTGGCCCTGATGGGCGACGCGGAGCTCGACGAGGGCAACGTGTGGGAGGCGATCGCGGACCCCGCGACCCAGGGCCTCGGCAACGTGATGTGGATCGTCGACTTCAACCGGCAGTCGCTGGACCGGGTGGTGCCCGGCGTCCGGATCGAGCAGTGGTCGCAGCAGTTCGCGGCCGCCGGCTGGCACGTGGCGACGGTGAAGTACGGCAAGAAGCTGCGGGCCGCGTTCGAGCAACCGGGTGGCGCCGCACTGCGGCAGTGGATCGACGACATGCCGAACGAGCAGTACCAGGCGCTGTTCGGGCTCGCTGGTGCCGACGTACGGGCGATGTTCCTGGACGGGGCACCGAAAGACGTGCACGAGTTCTGCCACGGCTGGGACGACGAGACACTGGCGGCCACCGTCGTCGACCTCGGTGGTCACGACATGGCCAGCCTGCTCGAGGTGTTCCGCGAGTGCGACGACGTGAAGGACCGGCCGAGCGTCGTGTTCGCCTACACCGTCAAGGGCTGGGGCCTGCCGACCGCGGGCAACCCGCGCAACCACTCGGCGCTGCTGACCGGTGACCAGATCGAGGCGCTCCGTTCGGTGGTCGGCCTGGAGCCCGCGACCGAGTGGGACCGGATCGACCCGGCGACGCCGGCCGGGCAGTGGGCGGTGGCGCGACGCGAGCAGCTGGCGCTGCCGCCGGCGCCCGGGCCGCTCGGCGTCGCGGTGCCCAAGGCCACCGGGATCCGGGGCGGCAAGCCGGTCTCGACCCAGGAGGTGTTCGGCCGGGTGCTGGTCGACCTGTCCCGCGACAAGGCGGTGGCGCCGTATCTGGTGACCACCGCGCCGGACGTCGCGACGTCGACCAACCTGGCCGGGTTCATCAACCGCAAGGGTGTGTTTGCGCCGGACGAGCGGCGGTCCTGGGGTGCCGACACGCTGCTGAAGTGGGCCGAGGGGCCGACCGGTCAGCACATCGAGCTCGGCATCAGCGAGATGAACCTGTTCCTGCTGCTGGGTCAGCTCGGGCTCTCGGGCGACCTGTCCGGCCAGCCGCTGCTCCCGGTCGGCACGGTCTACGACCCGTTCGTGCTGCGCGGGCTGGACGCCTTCATCCATGCGGTCTACTCGGGGTCGCGGTTCGTCGTGGCCGGGACGCCGTCGGGGGTGACGCTCGCACCGGAGGGCGGAGCGCATCAGTCGACGATCACCGCGTCGGTCGGACTGGAGCTGCCCGAGGTCACCCTGATCGAGCCGGCGTACGGCGTGGCGCTGGACTGGCTGCTCTGCGACGCGCTCGGCCGGATCGCGACCGGTCGGCCCGCGTCGCCGCCGCCGTCGGCCGCGGCCGCCGAGGCCGAGGAGCACGGTGCGTACTACTTCCGGCTGACCACCCGGCCGATCGACCAGGCACCGTTCGAGGCCGCCCGCGCCCGGCTGGGCGATGCGGTCCTGCGCCGGCAGGTGCTGGCCGGTGCCTATCGGCTGGTCGAGGCAACGGTCGAGCCGGGCGCGCCGCAGGTGTCACTCGTGGCGTCGGGTGCGGTGCTGCCGGAGGTGTTGGTCGCCGCGGCCGAGCTGGCCTCCGAGGGGATCGCGGCGCACGTCGTGGACGTGACCTCGCTGGACCGGTTGTACGGCGCCTGGCAGCGGACCCTGCGCCAGGCGATCAGGTCGGCGACCACGCCGTCGGTCGCGGGTGCCCTGCGGGCCGTGCTGCCGGACCGCACACCGGTCGTCACCGTGCACGACGCGTCGTCGCACGCGATGGCCTGGCTCGGGTCCGCGCTCGGCGTGCCCGCGGTGCCGGTCGGCGTCGACCGGTTCGGCCAGTCCGGCACCATCGCCGACCTCTATGCGCTGCACGACCTCGACTCCGGCTCGATCGTCAACGCCGCCCTGGCGGCACTCGCCCTCCGCTGACCCATCGTCACACCTCTGCCCTCGTCGAGTGGCGCAACCTCGTGGTCGCCCGCGGCGTGTCGCCACAAGCTTGCGCCACTCGATGGCAGACCTCAGGTTTTCTCGCCGACGACGACGTCGGCATGGGCTCGCTCGCGCCGGCTCAGCAGCACGAACGGGACGGCCGCGAGCTGGAAGACGCTCGCCACCACGAACGACGTGCCATAGCTCCAGACGTCGGCAGCCTTGCCCAGCACCGGCTGGATCACGACGCCGCCGGTGCTGCCCATCAGCGAGTCGAACGAGAGCACGGTGGCCCGCTGCTGCGACGGGATCATGTCGTTGATGTACGCCGACCGGATCGGCGTCACGGCCGCGAACAGCAGGCCAGACACCGCCAGCAGAGCCAGCGCCAACCAGAAGTTCTCCACCACGCCCAGCAGCGCGAGCACCACGGCGGTGGCGATGGTGGCCAGCAGCACCGCGCTGGTACGACGGCGGAAAGCAGCCCGGATCCGCACTGCGGCGAACCCACCTGCGATCTGCGCGCCGGCCACGATCGCCGCAGCCAGGCCGGCGATCGAGTAGGCCTTGGGGTCGCCGTAGAGGTCGAGCAGGAACGGCTGCAGGGCGTAGAAGACGTAGATGCTGACGCCCGACGTGAAGGGCGCCGCCAGCATGACAAAGCGCACCGGCCGGTTCCCGAGGCCGTGCTCGATCGAGGCCGAGAGCACCGCCTTGGTCTCCTGCAGCGGGTGGGTCGCCCGCCGAGGGGTGAAGCCCTTGTCGAACATCAGCCGATAGGCGACGGCGAACATCGCCAGCAGCACGCCCACCCGCATCAGGAACGGCACCCCGAGGTTGGTGACCTGTGCCACCACGCCGCCGAGGACCGACCCACCGAGCATCGCGGCGCCGGAGACGACCTGCCCCCGCCCGAACACGGCCTCGAGCGGTCCTTGGTAGTCGCTCGCGCGCAGGGCGTCGACCAGCCAGGCCTCGACCGCGCCGGAGAAGAAGGTGAAGCCCAGGCCGAGCAGCAGCGACACGACGGCCCAGCCCCAGAACGGTGCGCTGATCTGCCACAGCGCCCAGTAGAGGCCGGTGGAGGCGGCGAGGGTCACGGTGCCGAGCAGGTAGGAGACCCGACGGCCCCAGGTGTCCGCGACCACGCCGGTCGGGACCTCGAAGAGCACCATCCCGCCGGTGAAGAACGCGTTCGCCGCGAACGCCTCGGTGTTGCTCAGCCCGGCGTCGAGGAGGAACAGCGTGTTGATGCCCCAGATGAACGAGGCGGCCAGCGTGTTGCCGAGCAGAAGGGTCAGGTAGACGCGCTGGACGTGGCGCGCCTCGTCCGTCATCTCGGTCCGCACCACTCCTACCGGCCGGCCGCAGTGAGGGCCTGCACATAACCGAGCACGGTTGACAGGGTCGCATGCGCCCTCGCCGCCGCGACTGTCGGTGGGCCATGCGAGCCTTCCCGGCATGACGGACACCGGCGCCCACGACTTCGACTTCGTCTTCGGCCGATGGGTCGTGCATAACCGCAAGTTGCGCGACGGCAGCGACCCGACCTGCGAGGAGTGGGTCGAGTTCGACGCCACCAGCGAGGCATGGCCGCTGCTGCGGACCGGCTGCCACACCGACCGGATCGAGGCGACTGCCCCGACCGATGGTGAGCCGTTCGAGGGGGCGACCTTCCGGCTCTACGACCCCGCGACGGGCACCTGGCGGACCTGGTGGAGCTCCACCCGGGCGCCCGGCCGGCTCGAGGAGCCGGTGGTCGGCCGCTTCGACGGTGACGTGGGCACCTTCGAGTGCGACGACGTCGTCGGCGGGCACCCGGTGCGGGTCCGCTTCACCTGGCACCGGGGCGACCCGGCCGCTCCCCGCTGGGAGCAGCGGTTCTCCTTCGACGGTGGCGCGACCTGGGTCCTCAACTGGGTGATGCAGCTGGCCAGGGCGGCCTAGGAGCCGCAGTACGCGGGCACGCACCGGCGACCAAGCAGACCGCAAGTCGGCTGCAAGACCCCCGGGGCACTGTTGTCGCATCAGCCCGGCCGCACCGGACGGGCGACGACCTACGGGAGGAGGGGAGCACGATGTCCGGACTGAACACCGACGTCTTGCGCGCGATCGAGATCGAGCGCCTGCGGCGGGCCAAGCAGGCGCGCCTCGCGCGTGGCGTTGGCCGCTGACCGCGAGGGGAGCGGGAGCTGCGCTCCCGTCCCCCGCGGCGGTACGTACCACTGACCCGGCCGGCCGGGACGCCCTCGGCGGGGTGGCGCCCCGGCCGTCGGCCTGCCGCTTTGCGTCGATTCCGTGGCCGATCGGGAGTCGCTGCGCGGGTAGGCGGGGGCGCTGCCCTAGGTTGGGCGATCATGCGAGTTGGGGTCCCTGCCGAGACGCGTCCGGGCGAGCGCCGGGTCGCGCTGGTGCCCGACGCCGTCGGCAAGCTGGTGGCCGAAGGGCTCGACGTCGTCGTCCAGGCCGGCGCGGGGCGGCACGCCTTTGCCGCGGACGACGCCTACCGCGAGGCCGGCGCCACCGTCGTCGACGGCGACGTGCTGGCCGGCGCGGACGTGGTCCTGACCGTCTCGCCCCTGACCGTGACGCAGGCGCAGCTGCTGAAACCGGGCGCCCTCACCCTCGGCTTCCTCCCCACCGCCGCCAACGCCGAGCTCCTCGACGCCCTGCGCGAGCGCGACGTGCTGGCGTTCGCGATGGAGCTGGTGCCGCGCATCTCCCGGGCCCAGTCGATGGACGCGCTGTCCTCGCAGGCCCTCGTCGCCGGCTACCGGGCCGCCCTGGTCGCGGCCGAGCGGCTGCCCCGCTTCTTCCCGCTGTTCATGACGGCCGCCGGCACGGTCGCGCCGGCCCGGGTGCTGGTCCTCGGCGCCGGCGTCGCGGGGCTGCAGGCGATCGCGACCGCCCGCCGCCTCGGAGCGGTCGTCGAGGCGTACGACGTGCGGCCGGCCTCGGCCGACGAGGTGCGCTCGATGGGCGCCAGCTTCATCGACCTGGAGCTCGAGGCGCTGGAGGGCGCGGGCGGCTATGCCCGCGAGATGGCCGAGGAGCGGGCCGAGCGGCAACGTCAGCTCCTCACGCCGTACGTCGGGAACAGCGACGCCGTCATCACCACCGCGGCGGTCCCCGGCCGGCCGGCACCGCTGCTGGTCACCACGGCGATGGTCGAGGCGATGCGGCCCGGCTCGGTCCTGGTCGACCTCGCGGCCGAGAGCGGCGGCAACTGCGAGCTTTCCCGGCCAGGCGAGGACGTCGAGCACCACGGCGTGCTCGTGCACGGCATGAAGGATGCGCCGTCGGCGATGGCGGTGCACGCCAGCCAGCTCTACGCGCGCAACGTCGTCAACCTGCTGCTGCTGATGACCACGGACGGCGAGGTCGTGCCCGACTTCGACGACGAGATCGTGGCCGCCGCCTGCGTGACCCGGAAGGAACCCGCCTGATGAGCGACGGCACCACGATGCTCACCTTCTTCGTGCTGGCTGTCTTTGTCGGCTTCGAGGTCGTGTCCAAGGTGTCCTCGGTACTGCACACGCCGCTGATGTCGGGCGCCAACGCGATCCACGGCGTGATCCTGGTCGGCGCGATCATCGTGGCCGGCCACGCGCACTCGAACCTCGCGCTGGTCATCGGCCTGGTCGCCGTGGTGCTCGCCACGGTCAACATGGTCGGCGGCTTCGTGGTCACCGACCGGATGCTGGAGATGTTCGTCCGCAAGCCCCCGAAGGCTGACGTGGCGAAGGACGAGAAGTGAACGTCCTCTCCCCGACCGTCGAGGCGCTGGGCTACCTGGTCGCCGCTGTCTGCTTCATCCTCGCTCTCAAGGGGCTGTCGTCGCCGGCCACTGCCCGCCGCGGCAACCTGATCGGCGCGGGCGGCGCGGTGCTGGCCTGCGTGGTGGTCTTCCTGGCCGAGGACCTCGATCACATGGCGTGGATCCTGGTGGCGATCGCGATTGGCGCGGGGCTGGGTGTGCCTGCAGCGCGCCGGGTCGCGATGACCCAGATGCCGCAGCTGGTCGCGCTGTTCAACGGCGTCGGCGGAGCAGCCGCAGCGCTGGTAGCGGCGCTGGAGCTCACCGGCACGGTCTCGGTGACCGCCACCACCTCGACCTACTTCGCGGCAGCGGCTGGGGCGTTCACCGTGCTGGTCGGGGCGGTCTCGTTCGCCGGCTCCTGCGTCACGTTCGCCAAGCTGCAGGAGCTGATGACGACCCGGCCGGTCGTCTTCCCGGGCGGCCCGCTGTTGATGGCGGGTACGACCGTCGCCGCAGTGGGTGTCGCAGTCGGCGTCGTCGTCGACGCCCACGACAGCCGGGTCCACCCGTGGCTGCTGGTGCTGCTCGCCGTGCTGGCGCTCGCGGTGGGCGTGCTGTTCGTGCTGCCGGTGGGTGGCGCCGACGTACCCATCGTCATCTCGCTGCTCAACGCGTTCACCGGCCTCGCGGTCGCGGCCAGCGGCTACGTGCTCGACAACGTGCTGCTGCTGGTTGCCGGCACCCTGGTCGGGGCGAGCGGCACGATCCTCACCCGGATGATGGCGGCCGCGATGGGCCGCTCGACGGCCAGCATCCTCTTTGGTGCGTTCAAGGGTGGCTCGACTGCCGGGTCGACCCAGGTGAGCGACCGGCCAGTGCGCTCGTCGAGCGCCGAGGACGTCGCAATCCTGCTGGCCTATGCGCGCAAGGTCGTGATCGTGCCCGGCTACGGGCTTGCGGTCGCACAGGCCCAGCACACCATCCAGGAGCTCGCCGAGGTGCTGGAGAAGAAGGGCGTGCAGGTCATCTACGGCATCCACCCGGTCGCCGGCCGGATGCCCGGTCACATGAATGTGCTGCTCGCCGAGGCCAACGTGCCCTACGAGCAGCTCAAGGAGATGGACGAGGCCAACTCCGAGCTGCCCTCGACCGACGTCGCGCTGGTGGTCGGCGCGAACGACGTCGTCAACCCGGCGGCCGACACCAGCCCCGGCAGCCCGATCTATGGGATGCCGATCCTGCACGTGGGTGAGGCAACCGCCGTCGTGTTCCTCAAGCGCTCGATGCGCCCCGGGTTCTCCGGCATCGAGAACCAGCTGCTCTACGAGCAGGGCAC
>JAVEDA010000092.1 GCA_030841195.1 Actinomycetota bacterium
CGGTCGAGGAGCTGCACGCCTGGTGCAGCCGGCAGCTCACGACCTGGCCGGACGCGATGACCACCCTGTCGACCCACGACACCAAACGCAGCGAGGACGTCCGGGCCAGGCTCGCCTGCCTCGCCGAGCTGCCGCAGGAGTGGGCCGACCAGGTCACGCGCTGGCGCGCGGCCACCGCGCACCTGCGGCCGGCCGTGCTGGACGCGAACACCGAGTACCTGCTCTGGCAGACGCTGGTCGGCACCTGGCCGATCAACGCCGGCCGGCTGACGGCGTACCTCGAGAAGGCGACCCGCGAGGCCAAGCGGCGCACCACCTGGACCGAGCCGGACGCCGAGTACGACGACGCGGTGCGCCACTTCGCCGAGGAGGTCCTCGCCGAGCCGGTTGTCATCGCCGATGTCGCCGCGTTCGTCGACCGGCTGGCCCCGGCCTGGCGTGCCAACGTGCTCGCCCAGAAGCTGCTCGGGCTGACCGTGCCCGGCGTCCCGGACGTCTACCAGGGCTGCGAGCTCACCGACCTGTCCCTGGTCGACCCCGACAACCGCCGTCCGGTCGACTACGCCGACCGGCAGGCCCGGCTGGCGCGGCTGGACGCCGGGGAGCGGCCGCGCGACCTCGACGACGAGAAGCTGCTGGTGGTCTCCCGGGCGGCCCGGCTGCGGCGCGAGCACCCCGAGTGGTTCGGGGCGAGCTCGGGCTACCAGCCGATCCCGGTGGGCTCGCGGCACGCGGTGGCGTTCAGCCGGTCCGACCGGGTGGTGGTCGTGACGGCCCGGCTGTCGACCGGGCTGCCCGGCGACGCCGACGTGACGGTGGCGCTGCCACCGGGCTCCTGGTGGGACGTGCTGAGCGGATCGGCGTACGACGGGAAGCCGACGCTCGGTGAGCTGCTGAGCGCGCTGCCGGTGGCCCTGCTGGTCCGACAGGACTGACTAGGGACGCACGACCGCGCGGTCCAGCGCGAGGTACTCGGCGCTCACGGGGACCTGCATGTAGTAGCCCTGCGCCTGGTCGCAGTCCAGGCCCTCGAGGGCCTCGAGGGTGGCGAGGTCCTCGACGCCCTCGGCGATGCAGGTGACCCGCAGCGCGTGCGCCATCTCGATGGTCCAGCGCACCAGTGCCGCGTCGGTGGGGTCGACCGTGAGCCCCTGCACGAGGCTGCGGTCCAGCTTGAGCACCGACACCGGGAAGCGGCGCAGGTAGAGCAGGCTGGCGTAGCCCGAGCCGAAGTCGTCGATCGCGACCTTGACGCCCATCTGGGCCAGGCGCCACAGGACGACCGAGGCCGCGTCCGGGTCGGCCAGCAGCGCCGTCTCGGTCAGCTCGACCACGAGGCTGGTCCCGTCCAGGCCACGACCGGCCAGCATCTCGGCGACACGGTCGGCGAAGCCCGGGTCGTTCACGTCGTACGCCGAGACGTTGACCGCCACGGGGACGTCGACCCCGACCTCGCGCCAGCGGACCACCTGGTCGAGGACCAGGTCGAGGACCGCGCCGGTCACCGCCTTGATCGCGCCGGTGTTCTCGGCGAAGGGCACGAAATCGCCGGGCATCAGCAGGCCGCGCTGGGGGTGCTCCCAGCGGACCAGGGCCTCGACCCCGGTGAGCTCGCGGCCCGCGACGGCGAAGATCGGCTGGTAGTGCACGGTGAGCTCGCCGTCGGCGACCGCGCGGCGGAGGTCGGCGTCGAGGACCAGGCCGGTGCGGTCCGCGCCGGCCAGCTCGTCGCGGTAGACCTGCCAGCCGGCCCGGCGGCCCTTCGCGTCGTACATCGCGATGTCGGCGCACTGCAGGAGGGTGCCGTAGTCGGTGCCGTGGTCGGGCGCCAGCGCGATCCCGATGCTGGCGCCGACCGAGACGTCGATGCCGTCGACGCTGACCGGGGCGCTGACGGCCCGGGTCAGCCGCTCGCAGAGCACCGCGATCGCCTCCTCGGTGTGCATCCCGCGCGCCAGCACCACGAACTCGTCGCCGCCGAGGCGGGCCACGACGTCGTCGGGCTCGCGCACGACCTCGGCCAGCCGCTGGCCGAGCACGGTCAGCAGGTGGTCGCCGGCGTGGTGGCCGAGCGAGTCGTTGACGTGCTTGAAGCGGTCCAGGTCGAAGAGGATCACCGCGAGACCGCGCTCGCGGGCCAGCATCGTCTCGGCGCACTCGCGGGCCGCGCGCCGGTTGAACAGGCCGGGGAGCTCGTCCCGCCGGGCAGCCCGGTGCATCGAGCGGCCGTAGCGGATGTAGCCCGCCATGGACAGGCAGAGCAGGAGCACTCCGGCTCCGGCGATACCCAGCGGGCCGGCCGACAACGGGCCGCTCCACGGGCCGGACAGCTGCGGCGTCGAGACGACGACGGCCCAGGTGGTGGCCACGTTGCTGTCGCGGCGGGCGTGGCGCACGACGTGGCGCATGTGGTCGCGGGTACGCAGCCCGCCGTCCTTGGCGGTCTGCACCCAGCGCAGGCTGTGGTCGTCGGGCCGGCCCAGCGGCGCATCGACGTCCTGCGGGTGCGTCGAGTCGACGACGACCCGGCCGTCGAGCAGGTCGACGACACGCACCTGTTGGTCCGGGTCGTCGCTGTAGGCGGCCAGCCGGATGCTCTCCAGGGTGACCTCGAAGCTCACGATCGCGGGCGAGACGCCGGGCCCGGTGTTGACCTTGGCGGCGTTGGCCACGACCCAGTCGCCCGTCGACTCCGAGCGGTAGGGCGCCGACTGGTAGACCTTGTCGTAGGGCAGCTCGAAGGCGCGGTCGAAGAAGATCGCATCGGTGCGGTCGGCGACCAGCTCGTCGGGCCGCATCACGCTCTTGCCGACGACCCGGGCGTTCTCGGCCCCCGATCGGTCGATGAAGCTGGCTGAGGCGATGCTGTCGGGGAACAGGTTCTGGAGGTCGGTGAGCGCCGTGATGACCCGCGGCATCAGGTCCGGCTCGCCGGTGCGGCCCTCGATCCGGGACATCCGGGTGCCGGGCGCCTGGTAGAAGTTGGCGAAGGCCGCGGAGTGCGAGGCGAGCAGGGTGACGGCCCTGGCCCGGTCCGCGTAGTCGTCCACCGCGGTGACCCGGGAGGCTCCCGCCAGGCCCAGGTCGTGGTCCCGCTCGTCCACCGCCTGGGTGGCCAGGACCCCCAGCGCCATGCCCGCGAGCAGGGCGACCAGGCCGAGCGCGAGCAGGGCGGCACGGAACCGCTGCACCGGTCGCTCCCCTCGCCTGGCCCCGCCGTCCGAGGTCTCAGATGGTGTATCGGCACCAGCAGGCGGCGATTGAGGCGGTTCGGGCCCCCGTTCAACCCCCGGCGGTCAACCGCCGGCGCTGCTCCTCGACGTCGTACTCCGGGACCGGCCAGGCGACCGCCATCGCCTCCAGCTGCTCGACCAGGATGTTCATGATCGCCCAGTTCCGGTACCACTTCCGGTCCGCCGGGACGACATGCCAGGGCGCCGCCTCCGTCGTACAGCGCTCGAGGGCGTCGGAGTAGGCCTCGAGAAGGGGATCCCACTCGGCCCGGCTGTCGACGTCGCCGGGGTTGAACTTCCACAGCTTGTCGGGCTTGTCCAGGCGAGCCAGGAGGCGGTCGCGCGACTCTGCCTTGGAGATGTGCAGGAAGCACTTCACGACCGTCGTGCCGCGCGCGACGAGCCCCTCCTCGAACCGGTTGATCGTGGCGTAGCGGCGCTTCCAGGTCCGCGGCTCGACCAGGTTGCGCACCCGGACCACGACCACGTCCTCGTAGTGCGACCGGTCGAACACCCCGATCATGCCGGGGGCGGGGAGCCGCGCCTTGATCCGCCAGAGGAAGTCGTGGGCCAGCTCCTCCTTGGTGGGCGCCTTGAAGGAGGTGATGCTCACGCCCTGCGGGTCGACCTCGCCCACGACGTGGCGCACG
>JAVEDA010000101.1 GCA_030841195.1 Actinomycetota bacterium
CGGCGGGGGAGTCCCACAGGCTGAAGGTGCCCTGCAGGCCGATCGGTGCCTCGCCGACGCCCACCGCGAGCCGCAGGCCAGCGGCGCCGTGCAGGTCGGCGGACACCGGTGGCACCGCACGCCAGAACGTGACCATCCGGCGGACCCGGATCCGGGCCCTGGTCAGGGCGGCCACCGGACCGTCGTACGCCCGGTCTGGCTCAGGAGTCCCGAACGGCTCCCGGCCGGACCACTGGCCCCGGCTCGTCAGCGGCCGGAGGTCGACCCGGAGCCGCTCGTCGGCGATCCGGCCCCAGCCACGGGCCACCGGGCCGGCCTCGAACGCGGTGATGTCCGCCGCTTTGTCCCAGGTGGCGAGCAGCCCCCAGCGGTTGCGGTCGGCGTCCCGTACTGTGAACGTGCGGCCGTCGCCGGTGCCGAGCAGCTTGGCAAAGCGAAGGCCCGCAGTGCGGCCCAGGAGGCCCCGGTCCCCGGCCATCCGGAGCAGGGCCATGGGGATCCGCCTGTCCGGAACTGTCCACAGGTGCATTGTCACCAGATCGGGCACCGGATCCATTCCAGCCACCTTACGGACGTCAAGATGGGTCGAAGACCCGCCGACGTGGGTAGAGGAGGCCAAGACTCCCCGCCGTGGCACCCCCGATCACGACGGTCGACTCACCCGGAAGCCCGTGCCTTGACCGCAGAGATCTTGACGGCGCCTGTGCGCACCCGCGTCAGCGCCAAATTCCGCGCCGCCCGGTGGCTGATGGCCGCTGGTGTCCTCGTTGCCGTCGTCGTGTCCGTCTGGAGCATGCACCGCGTGCCGCACGCCTCCTGGCAGCCGGCTCTCCTCGGCCTGGCCCCATGGGTGGTGGGCAAGTACCTGCTCTGCCCCCTGCGCTGGCACGCGCTCTCCTGCAGCGGCCGCAACCGGCGCTGGCACCTGCGGGTGTACGCCGAGAGCGAGCTGCTCGGCCTGGTCTCACCCGGGCACCTCGGCGCCGACCTGTGGCGGATGCACCTCCTGCAGAAGGTCGGCATGAACCGTCCGTCGGCGCTGGCCGAGGTCGCGCTGGACCGGTTGATCGGGGCCCTGGGCCTGACCGTCTTCGTCATCGCCTCCGGGGCCGCCCTGCCCATCCGGGTGGTCGCCGCGGCCGTGGGCCTGACCGCCGGCGTCCTGATCGTGCTCCGGGTGGTCCGCAAGTTCCGGCCCGGGATCTTCGCCGGCCGGCCGATGCCGCCGCTGCCGGTCGTCCTGCGGGGAGTCGCCATCTCGATCGCCTACCAGCTGACCATCATGGGCATGCTGATCGGCACCGTGGCCGCGATGGGCGAGGTCGTGCACCCGCTCGCGCTGCTCGGAGTGTTCGGCGCCAGCCAGGTGGCGGGCATCCTGCCCGGCATCAACGGGGCCAGCCCGCGCGAGGGCGCGCTGGTCGTCGGTCTCGCGTCGGTCGGAGTCACCTGGCAGGCCGCACTGGGCGCCGTCGCGCTGACTGCGCTGCTCGCCTGGATCCCGGCCCTGCTCATCGGCGGGGCGGCCTTCCTCGTCCGCCGGTTCCAGCGCCCCGCAGTCGTCTAGCCACCTAGGCTCGTCCTCGTGACCGAGCCTCGGATGCTGGCTGTCGCGCACCGGTCCGGGAACACGGTGGCCGGCCTGCGCGCGGCGCTGGACGCCGGGGTGGACCTGGTCGAGGCCGACGTGCACGCCTACCGGGGCCGGCTCGAGATCCGTCACCTGCGCTCGATGGGCGGGCTGCCGTTCCTGTGGGACCGCGAGGGCGTCGTCCGCCGTCGCCCGCACCAGCGGCTGGTGCTGGCCGAGCTGGTCGAGGCGCTCGGCGACGACCACCGGCTGATGATCGACCTCAAGGGCGTGCACCCGCGGCTGGCGCCGAAGGTGGCCCAGCTGCTGCGCGAGGCCTCGCCCGGTCGCTCGCTCACGGTGTGCACCAAGGCCTGGTGGATGCTGGACGCGTTCGACCTCCCGGTGCAGCGGGTGCTCTCTGCGGCCTCCCGCCGCGGGCTGCGTCGGTTGCAGGCCCGGGTCGACGCCGCCCCCGTCCACGGCGTCTCGGTGCGTCTCTCGCTGCTCACGCCCGACGTGGTGGCCGACCTGCACCGGGGCACCGACCTGGTGATGGCGTGGCCGGTCGACACCCCGGAGGCGCTGGCGCGGGCCCGCCTGGTCGGAGCCGACGCCGTGATCAGCAAGGACCTCGACCTGTTGCGCGGCCTGCTGACGGATCGATGACAGGCGCGGCATGGGAGGACGACGTCGGCCTGGTGACGCTGCCCGGTGGCCCTCGGGTCCGGGGCCGGCGGCTCGCCGAACCGGCCAGCCCGGCCGACTTCACTCTGCTCCTCGCCGACGGACCGACCCCTGCCTGGTCGCACCGGCGGATCCGCTGGCCGGACTTCTGGATCCCCCTCGACCGCGCCGACGCGCTGGACGCCCTGCACGAGGCGCACCGCCGGGCCCACGCCGGCGAGCGGGTCGAGGTCGGCTGCCGCGGCGGGGTGGGGCGCACCGGGACGGCCCTTGCTGCCCTCGCGGTGCTGGACGGTCTGCGGCCGGACCAGGCGGTGGCCTGGGTGCGCGCGGGCTACCACCCGCGGGCGGTGGAGACGCCATGGCAGCACCGCTGGCTTCGCGTCGTGCGCTGAGCCGGACTCCGACAGGATGCGAGTGTGACCGAGCAGCTGCAGGCGAGCGTCGTCGTGGTCGGCTCGGGCATGGGTGGCGCGACCACGGCACTCGCCCTGGCCCGACGCGGTGTGGACGTGCTGCTGCTCGAGCGCGGTGAGCGGCTGCCCCGCGAGCCGGAGAACTGGTCGCCGCGCGCGGTGTTCGTGGACCGCCGCTACAAGCCGGCGGAGACCTGGCTGGACGGCCGGGGCACCGCGTTCCGGCCGGGCGTGCACCACGTGGTGGGGGGCAGCACCAAGGTCTACGGCGCCAGCCTGCCGCGGATGCGTGAGCAGGACCTGGGTGCGGTCGAGCACCTGGAGGGCACCTCGCCGGCCTGGCCGTTCTCCTACGCCGACCTCGAGCCGTTCTACGCCGAGGCGGAGCAGGTGTACCGGGTGCACGGCACGAGCGGCGAGGACCCGACCGAGCCGTGGCGGTCCGCGGCGTACCCGTTCCCCGCACTCCCGCACGAGGCGTACGTCGCCGACCTGGCCGACCGGTTGCGCACCGCGGGTGTGCACCCGAGTGCAAACGCGATGGGTGTCGACCGGCGCCCGGGCGGGACCTGCGTGCGGTGCCGGACCTGTGACGGATTCCCTTGCTACGTGGGGGCCAAGAGCGACGCCGAGACGTGCGCGGTCGACCCCGCACTGGCGACCGGCAACGCCCGGCTGCTGACCGGCGTACGAGTGAGCAGGATCGTGACCGACCGCACCGGACGGCGGGTCGACCACCTGGTGGCGGACGGTCCGGACGGACCCGTTGAGGTCCGCGGGGAGCGGTTCGTGCTCGCTGCCGGGGCGGTGAGCTCGGCGGCGCTGCTGCTCGGCTCCGCCGACGACCGGCACCCGCGCGGGCTGGCCAACTCCTCCGACCAGGTCGGGCGCCGGTTCATGATGCACAACAACGCGCACGTGGCCGCGGTGGACCTGCACCGCCGCAACGACGTCGTGTTCCAGAAGACGCTGTCGGTCAACGACTGGTACCTCGACGGCGGCGACGGCTGGCCGCTCGGGTCGCTGCAGCTGATCGGCAAGGTGCAGGGCCTGATGATGAAGAGCTGGGCGACGAAGGTGCCGCTGGCCGTGCTCGACCGGGTGGCGGCGCGCAGCGTCGAGTGGCTGGTGATGGCCGAGGACCTGCCCGCGCCGGACAACCGGGTCACGGTCTCGGCATCGGGGGTGGTGACCACGGCCCGCGACGCGGTGGGGACCTCGACCCACCGGCGGCTGCAC
>JAVEDA010000113.1 GCA_030841195.1 Actinomycetota bacterium
GAGATCTTCTTCGGCATGGGCTGCTTCTGGGGGTCCGAGCGGATCTTCTGGCAGCTCCCCGGCGTCTGGACGACGGCGGCCGGATACCAGGGTGGCTACACCCCCAACCCGACGTACGAGGAGAGCACCACCGGTCTCACCGGCCACGCCGAGGTCGTCCGGGTCGTGTACGACCCCGCCAAGGTCGACCTCGAGGTGCTGCTCAAGGCGTTCTGGGAGAACCACGACCCGACGACCCTGAACCGCCAGGGCAACGACGTCGGCACGACGTACCGGTCGGCGGTCTACACCACGACCGACGCGCAGCTCGCGACCGTCGAGGAGTCGCGGTCCCGCTACCAGCAGGCCCTCAAGGAGGCCGGCTTCGGCGACATCACGACCGAGATCCGCCCCGCGGCGGAGGCCGGCGAGTTCTGGTACGCCGAGGACTACCACCAGGGCTACCTGCACAAGAACCCGCGCGGCTACTGCAACCACGGCTTCTGCCAGGTCGGCTACGACGCCGCCGGGCACGGCCAGGACGCCCCCACCAAGGTCGAGCTCCCGGACGCCTGACCCATGGCGCTCTGGCCGACCCGCTCAGGCCCCGGCCCCATGCGGCAGTGGTCGACGGGTGCAGACCTCGCAGTCCGACCGATGTCGGAGGTCACGGGTGCCGTCTTGGAGGAGTGACGAGTCCGCACCGATCTACGGCCCGCGTGGCGCGGTGGGTCCTTGCTGCTTCTCCGCCATGACGGCACCGCGTAACCGGTCTGTCTCCGGCACTACCGGCTGCTGGCTAGTGTGCGTCCTGTGGACAAGACCGAGGTCGTCACACTCTGCGGCTCCGTGCGGTTTGCGGCGGAGCACCTTGCAGCGCACCGGCGGCTGTCGCTACAGGGATGCGTGGTGCTGCTCCCAGCACTGCCGGTCGCGGACCAACGCGAACCGCTCCTCCCGCCAGACCTGCTGGGGTCGCTCCACCGTCGGAAGATTGACATGTCCGACCGCATCCACGTCGTGAACCCGGACGGCTACGTGGGGCCGTCCACCGCCTCGGAGATTGCGTACGCCGAGACAAATGGCAAGCGAGTCACGTACGAGCACAGCAGCACATAGGTCCCCTTCTGACCGCAGAAACGTTCCCGCGGGAACGCCTGCTGTGGACGACCTTCGCGGTCCGTGCCGTGCCGGGCCCTCGTCCGCGCCCCCGTCACCACCTGATTTTCCCGGGCCTACCTGTCGCGAGTCTGCCCATCCGTTGCCGCACTGGCTCGTCCCGGCGCGAGACATGGACAGCCAGCGTCAGCTCACCTCGCGGACCTCGAGGACCTCGAACGCCGGCGGGTGCGCCTCGTGCCGGGCGTGGCAGGTGAGCAGCCCTGGCTCGCCGGCGGTGCCGGCCTGCACGGTGACGATCAGGTGGTGCGGACTGGCCCGGAGCCGGACCTGCCAGCGGCCGGCGCCGAGGTGCAGGACTCCGGCCGGAGCCAGTGCCTCGAGCCGCGCGTCGCCAGTCGTCCGGCGGACGTGGGCGATCGCCGCCTGCGCCGCGGGCACCGCGGTCGACCGGCCGCGCAGCAGGTCCGGCAGCACCTCGGCCCGCTCGTGCGCGGCGACCAGGTCCGCCACCCGGGCCGGCTCGACCCGCCCGTAGTAGACGCCGTGCGGCATCGCCACCACGTTGGCGGCGAACCGGTCACCGCCCACGTGCGAGCACTCCCAGACTGACCCCGGCCGCAGCCGGTTCAGCGCCTCGGCCACCGGGCGGCCCTCGATCGCACAACACTGGTCGTGCCGCCCGTGCGTGCACACCAGGTAGAAGGGCTCGGTCGACCGGGTGCCGGCGCTGCCGTCCAGCGGCAGGGTGCGCAGCTCGTCGTCGGCACCGAACTCACCCCACCAGGTCACCTCCCGACCGGGCCGGGCGCTGACGACGGCCCAGGACCGGCGTACCGGCGCCGGGTGCCGCCCGGGACGGCGGATCAGCAGGACCCGAAGCCCCACCGCGATGGCGCGGGCCGACAGCAATGCGCCGACAGCCGGGTCCAGCCGGGACGAGGTGAGCGCCTGCCGCCCCCAGCCACCCGGCTGCTCGACCAGCAGGAAGCCGGCGGCCGGCGCGGCCGATCCGGTCATCGGGTCGCCCCGCAGCCCGGCCGCGACGGCGCACCTCACCGTTGGTCGACCACGGCGACCGACTCGCGGACCAGCCGTCGGGCCAGCTCCAGCGCGTCCGGCAGGTCGAGACCAGGGAGGTCGGCGACCCGGACGCGCTCGCCGTCGAGCAGCGCCCGAACGGCCTTGGCCGCAGTCGCGGGCAGGCGCAGGGTCCGGTCGGTGACCCGCACGACGACCTCGTCGCCCTCGGTGGTGACCAGGTGGCGCAGGTGCCCGCGGCTCACCAGGACCGAATCGGCGTCCAAGCCGTCCAAGGCCGCCGCCTGGGCGAGGGGGGCGACCGGCGCGGGCCGGTTGCTCTCCACCAGCCGGTCACCGAGCCTGGTCGCGACCTCGGCCGCGCTGGCCGTCCGCAGCCGCGCGGCGAGGGCAGCGACGGTCGCCCGCAGGTCGCCCTCGACCGCGGCCGGGTCACCGAGGTCGACGCCCATCGGCAGCGACGACCGAAGAGCGGGCTCGTCGGCCGCGATGGCCACCAGGGCCTCGATCAGGTGCTGCCTGGTGACCGGGTGCACGCCGACCGTGAGGTGGCAGGTCACCCCGCCGAGCGCCTCGGCGGCATGCAGGTAACCGCGCGGCAGATACAGCGCGTCACCGGGCCGAAGGACGGCGTCGATGACGGGCGGCTCCTCGGCCCGGGCCGCGACGGCGGCCCGGTGGTCGGTCCACGGCTGGTCGCGCGTGGGTGCGTCGAGCACCGGCGGATGGATCCGCCAGCGCTTCTCCCCCGCCACCTGCAGGACGAAGACGTCGTGCACGTCGTAGTGCGCCGAGAAGCCCTGTGACGACGCGGGTGTGACGTAGGCGTTGACCTGGACCGGGTGACCCAGGTCGGTGGTCAGTGCTCCGGCGAAGTCGATGAGCGGCGGCCAGAGCCGGTGCAGGCCCTGCAGCACGACGGTGTGGCCGTCGAGGAACAGCTCGAGCACCCGGTCGTCAGCCACCTGGTCGCCGACGAGTGCACCGGTGCCGCCGGACCGGGTGTAGCGGGTGGCCGGCGCCACGACTCCGTTGCGCGCCAACCGGATGAAGGGCGTCCGCAGCCCGCGGCGAGAGAGCAGCTCGTCGACCGCGGCGAGGGAGAAGATGTCGTCGTACGCCGTGCCGCCGAGCTCGTCGCGTCGGGACAGCAGCGGGCCGCGGGACCAGACGTCGCGGGCGAACTCGTCCGGGTCGAGCCGGATGCACCGCCGCAGGGCGGGACGGGAGGCCGTACCTCCGGTCCCGCCCGCGACGTCAGTGGGGCTGGTCAGCCTCGTGCCTCTCAGGCACCGGTGTCGGCGCCACCATCGGCACCGCCGTCCGCGCCACCATCGGCACCACCATCGGCACCGCCGTCCGCGCCACCATCGGCACCGCCGTCCGCGCCACCATCGGCACCGCCGTCTGCGCCACCGTCAGCTCCGCCGTCGTTGCCGGAGCCCGCGCCGCCGTCGGCCGGGCCGTGCTCGGCAGGGGTCGTGGTCATGTCGTCGTCGAGCGCCATGCGGTCCTCCATCTGTTCGCGAGGTCGGGCGTCCGGGAGGACGCGCGAGTCCGTCCTACCCGACCGCCAGCCGAGAAACCAGTGCCGCTCGCCCGGCGATCAGCCCGCGGCCAGGAAGCCGAGCAGGTCCTGACGGGTGAGGACACCGGCCGGCTTGCCGTCGTCGTGCACCAGCAGCGCGTCGGACTTCTCCAGCGCCGCGGTGGCGGCCGACACCGGCTCACCGGCACCCACGATGGGCAGCGGCGCGGACATGTGCCGCTCGAGCGCGTCGGCGAGGTGCGCGTGACCGGAGAAGAGCAGATCGAGCAGCTCCTTCTCGCTCACCGAGCCCACCACCTCGCCGGCGGTCACCGGCGGCTCGGCCTTGACCACCGGCATCTGCGACACGCTGTACTCGCGCAGGATGTCGATGGCCTCGCGCACGGTCTCGTAGGGGTGCACGTGGACGAGGGTGGGCACCGCACCGCTCTTTGCTGCCAGGACCTCGCCCACCGTCGTACCGGATGAGCCGTCGCTCTCGAGGAAGCCGTAGTCGGCCATCCAGTCGTCGTTGAAGATCTTGCCGAGGTAGCCGCGGCCACCGTCGGGCAGCAGCACCACGACGACGTCGTCGGCGGTGAGCCGCTCGGCCACCCGCAGCGCGGCCACGACCGCCATGCCGCAGGACCCACCGACGAGCAGGCCCTCCTCGCGGGCCAGCCGCCGGGTCATCAGGAACGATTCCCGGTCGCTGACCGCGACGATCTCGTCGGTCACCGAGGGGTCGTACGCCGACGGCCAGAAGTCCTCCCCCACGCCCTCGACGAGGTAGGGCCGGCCGGTGCCGCCGGAGTAGACCGACCCCTCGGGGTCGGCGCCGACGACCTGCACCTTGCCGTCGCTGACCTCCTTGAGGTAGCGGCCGGTGCCCGTGATGGTGCCGCCGGTGCCCACCCCGGTGACGAAGTGGGTGATCCGGCCGTCGGTCTGCTTCCACAGCTCGGGTCCGGTGGTCTCGTAGTGGGACCGCGGGTTGTTCGGGTTGGAGTACTGGTCCGGCTTCCAGGCGCCGTCGATCTCGCGCACCAGGCGGTCGCTCACCGAGTAGTAGGAGCGGGGGTCCTCGGGCGCCACCGCGGTCGGACACACCTCGACCCGGGCGCCGTAGGCCTTCAGCACGTTGATCTTGTCCTGGCTGACCTTGTCCGGCAGCACGAACACGCACTGGTAGCCGCGCTTCTGCGCCACCAGGGCGAGACCCACCCCGGTGTTGCCAGAGGTCGGCTCGACGATCGTGCCGCCGGGACGCAGCTCGCCCGACTCCTCGGCCGCCTCGACCATCCGGACCGCGATCCGGTCCTTCACCGAGCCGCCGGGGCTGAGGTACTCCACCTTGGCGAGCACGGTGGCCGGCACGTCCCGGCCGACCGACGAGAGCCGGACCAGCGGGGTGTTGCCGACCAGGTCGACGATCGATTCGTAGTACTGCATGGGCGCCAGCGTAGAGGGGGTGCGTGAACGGGTCGGCGGCCCGTGGAGGTCCGCTAGATTCGCGCCGTGGCCCGTACTCCTGCCGTGCAGCTCGCGCCCGGCGTCTGGCGTGTGGCGACGGCGCCCCGCGACCTCGTCAACACCTTCGTCCTGCGCGACGAGGACGGCCAGGTCACCCTGGTGGATGCCGGGACCAAGCGGGCTCCGAAGGTCGTGGCGGCCGCCCTGGAGCAGATCGGCGTGCACGTCACCGACGTCACCCGCATCGTGGTGACCCACGCGCACGGTGACCACGTCGGCGGGCTCGGCGGGCTGCGGGGCCGCACCGGCGCGACGGTGGCGGCGCACGAAAGGGACGCCGCCTACCTGCGCGAGGGCCGCGGCCCGGTCCTGGACCGTACGACGTTGGGCGGCCGCCTGCTGCGGCGCTCTCCCGGGGTGACGACGCCGACGCCGGTCGAGGAGGAGCTGGTCGACGGGCAGCTGCTCGACGTGGCCGGTGGGCTGCGGGTGCTGCACACCCCGGGCCACACGCCGGGGCACGTGTCGCTGCTGCACGAGCCGAGCCGGCTGCTCATCACCGGTGACTCGATCTGGAACGCGTTCGGCCGGATGAGCTGGCCGGTCCGGATGCTGTGCACCGACGCGGCGCTGACCCGGCGTACGGCCGAGGTCCTCGGCGAGCTGGACTACGACATCGTCGCCTTCACCCACGGCCCGGAGATCCGGACCGGGGCCCGGGAGGCCGTGCGCGGCTTCCTCGCTGCCCGGCGGGAGCGGGACCTCGCCCGTCGGAGCCGACGGGTCACGACGGAGGACGCGTGACCAAGGCGCGGGTGGCGCGGCGGATCGCGATGGCCGCCGCCTATGGCGGTGGCGGTCTCGGGGTCCTCTCGGCCGGCGCGTTCGGGCTGATCCGGGCCGAGGCCGCCCTGGCCCGCCGGGCGATCGGCGAGCCGACCGGTGTCCCCCCGGAAGCTGACGGCGTGTACGGCGCGCACCACGCGGGCGAGCCGTTGCGGCTGGTGATGCTCGGCGACTCGAGCGCCTGCGGGCTCGGCGTCGACCATCCGCACCAGACGCCGGGCGCCATGCTGGCCGCCGGGCTGGCCGAGTGCGCCGACCGCCCGGTGCAGCTGGTGCGGGTGGCGGTCGTCGGGGCGCGCAGCAGCGACCTGTCCGGCCAGGTCGAGCAGATCGCCGACATCCGGCCGGACCTGGCCGTCGTGATGATCGGCGCCAACGACGTCACCCACCGGGTGCGGCCGCCAGTAGCGGTCCGGCACCTCGACCACGCCGTCAGCCGACTGCACGAGCTGGGTGCCGAGGTCGTCGTCGGCACCTGCCCGGACCTCGGCACGGTGGAGCCGGTGCCGCA
>JAVEDA010000143.1 GCA_030841195.1 Actinomycetota bacterium
CGCTGGCGCCGGCGCCCTGGTCGTTCTCGGCTTGGGTCGCCTGGATGTGGACGTCAACTTGCTGAGATGCCCGGCCGTGCGGAAGACCTTCACCTGCCCGTCGCGAGTGGTGAGGCACACGGTCCTCTTCGTGTCCTTGCAGTGCTGGCCCGCCGCCGATGGGACGGCCGTGATCAGGCCGACCACGAGAACGGACAGGGCGAGCAGCAGGGTCGAGATGCGGGGCACGTGGTCCTCCGAGACGTTGATGTCTCAGGGATCGGCAGGCGCGTACCCGCGTCTTGAAGGTGGCCGGGTCGAATTGACGAAGCCATGACCTGATGTGACGCATGGGGCTGATGTGTCTGCTGAACGCACTACTTCTGGAGGGCTTTCGCACCATGTGGCCCGGTGCATTCGCTCAGCGGCCGCGCTTCTCCCGCATCTTCACACTGACCTCGATCGGCGTGCCCTCGAAGCCGAACTCCTCGCGGATCCGCCGCTCGACGAACCGCCGGTAGCCGGCCTCGAGGAAGCCCGAGGTGAACAGCACGAACCGCGGCGGCCGGGTGTCGGCCTGGGTGGCGAACAGGATCCGCGGCTGCTTCCCGCCCCGGATCGGGTGCGGATGAGCCGCGACGACCTCGCCGAGGAAGGCGTTCAGGCGGCCCGTGGGCACCCGCTTGTCCCAGGACTCGAGGGCCACGTCCAGTGCCGGCACCAGCCGGTCCATGTGCCGGCCGGTGCGGGCCGAGATGTTCACCCGTGGCGCCCAGGGCACCTGGACCAGGTCGCGCTCGATCTCGCGCTCGAGGTAGAACCGGCGCTCGTCGTCGAGCAGGTCCCACTTGTTGTAGGCGATCACCAGCGCGCGGCCGGACTCGACCACCATCGTGATGATCCGGGTGTCCTGCTCGGAGAGCACCTCGCTCGCGTCGACAAGCACGACGGCCACCTCGGCGCGATCCAGCGCCGACTGGGTGCGCAGCGTCGCGTAGTAGTCGGTGCCGCTGGCCTGCTTGGCCCGCCGCCGGATGCCGGCCGTGTCCACGAACCGCCACTCCCGGCCGCCGAGGTCGATCATCTCGTCGACCGGGTCGCGGGTGGTGCCGGCCACCGAGTCGACCACGACCCGGTCCGAGCCGGCGAGTTGGTTGAGCAGCGAGGACTTGCCGACGTTCGGCCGGCCCAGCAGCGCGACCCGGCGGGGGCCGCCCTCGAGGTCGTCGGTCTCCTGCGGGGTCTCGGGGAGAGCGGCAAGGACCGCGTCGAGCAGGTCACCGCTGCCCCGGCCGTGCAGGGCGGAGACCGGGTAGGGCTCGCCGAGGCCCAGCGCCCACAGGTCCGCGGCGTCGGCCTCGGTCCTCGTGTTGTCGACCTTGTTGGCGACCAGCACGACCGGCTTGCCGGCCCGGCGGAGGACCTTGACGACCGCCTCGTCGGTCTCGGTCGGGCCGACCGTAGCGTCCACCACGAACATCACGGCGTCGGCGGCGGCGATCGCGACCTCGGCCTGCGCCGCGACCTGGGCCGCGAGGCCCTTCGCGTCCTGCTCCCAGCCGCCGGTGTCGACGACGGTGAAGCGGCGGCCGTTCCAGGTGGCGTCGTAGGGCACCCGGTCGCGGGTGACACCGGGGACGTCCTCGACGACCGCCTCGCGGCGGCCGATGATCCGGTTGACGAGGGTGGACTTGCCGACGTTGGGCCGGCCCACGATCGCGACGACGGGCACCGGGCCTTGAGGGGTCTCCTCGTCGGTGGGCACTTCGCCGCCGCTCCCGGCGTACTCGCTCATCGGTCCGCCCCGACTCTGCCGACGACGGCGAGGACTGCATCGACGGTCTCCTCGAACGACATCTCGGAGGAGTCGATGACGGTCACGCCCTCGCCCGCCTCCAGGAAGTCGGCGACGGTGGCGTCCTGGGCGTCCCGGCGGACCACCTGGTCGCGGGTGGCCGCGATGGCCGCGTCGTCGTCGCGGCCGTGCACCTCGAGCGCGCGCCGGCCGAGCCGGGCGAGCTCGGACGCCGTGAGCAGCACCCGGGCATCGGCGTCGGGGGCGACCACGGTGGTGATGTCACGGCCCTCCACCACGATGCCGCGATCCTCCTCGGCGATCAGTGCGCGCTGCCGACGGATCAGCTCGGCCCGCACGTCCAGGTTGGTGGCGATGGCGCTGACGACGGCCGAGATCCGCGGCTCGCGGACGGCGGCCGTCAGGTCCTGGCCGTCCACGGTGAGCAGGGTCGACTCGGTGCTGGTGCCGATCTCCAGCGGCAGCTCCCGGGCCAGCCGGGCCACGGTCGGCTGGTCGGCCGGGTCCACGCCCTGGGCGAGCACCCACCAGGTGAGCGCGCGGTACATGGCGCCGGTGTCGAGGTAGCGCAGCCCCAGCCGGGCGGCCACCTCACGCGAGACGCTGGACTTGCCGGAGCCCGACGGCCCGTCGACGGCGACCACCAGACGGCGGCCGGGGGGCCGGTCGGGGGTGTCGTTGCTGGACGCGGGCATGCGGGACCTCGGCAGGATGGGGGTGGGAACCCCCCGATGTTACGCGCCCTCGGGGTGAACGACCCACCCGAGCCCGGCCAGCGCCGTGGCCAGACCGCTCGCGGCGGCGGGCGCCACCGCGAGCTCCACCAGGCCCACCGGCTGCCCCGGCGAGTG